>CAZTHM010000437.1:0-3176 GCA_964613505.1 uncultured Acidobacteriota bacterium
CCCTAGGTCGGGAGTTCGATCCTCCCCCCCGCTACCAACCATTCGAAGGACCTGGCTGGCTCTCACGGAAACCTCAAATTCCTGGCTGTCAATAGCGGTGTCAATTTGCCCCCCTTCCGGGGTGGTGATCGGGACGGCCGTCCGTCCCACGACTTCGGCCAGATTTCCGGGCGCAGGGTGAGCGGTTGGTCAGAATGTGGAGCGGCTACTTCCGACTGCGTAGGTGGGCAACGTTTCCTGGACTGCCCGGAAGGCAGATTCTGGCCCGTGGGGCAGCTCGCGCCGGGGTTATGGTTTCGCGCCCGCCTTCTCCAGGGCAGCGTGGATGTAGGGAAAGTCGCGGGATTGTGCCAGAGGTGTCTTGCCTTCCTTGTCCTTGAAGTTGGGATCGGCGCCGGCCCGCAGAAGCACCGTCGCGGTCTCGGAATCACCAAAATCAATCGTTGCGGCATAGAGGAGCGGGGTATAGCCGAAGCGATCTACCGCATTCACGTCCGCCCCTGCGGCCAGCAGCGCCTTCACCACCTCCGGGCGGTGGGCGACCACTGCCCAATGCAGGGCGGTCATGCCGTCCGGGTCCTTCTCGCGAACATCCGCTCCGACCTGGAGCAGCGCCTGGACGATCGCCGGGTCGCCGAACAACGCCGCCTCGATGAGAGGACTCGTGGGGAACATTCCGAGGATCTCCATCCGGCGGTGCGGGTCCGCCCCTTTTGCCGCGAGCAGTGCGACGTTCTCGCGATCGCCTGCCATGGCGGCCAGGAAGAGCGGCGAGGCCTCGAATATTACTCCCTTGCCCGGGCGCGCCTCGGCGCCGTGCTCGAGCAACAGCTTCACGGACGGAGAGCTGCCGAAATAGGTTGTTGCGACCATCAAGGCGGTGTAACCGGACTGGGCTTTGGCGCGCACGTCAGCGCCACGATCGATCAGCAGCTTCACTTTTTCCGCGTCCTGCGCGGCCATCATGAGGAGGGTTGTGCCCTCCGGCGTTTTGCTGTTGGGATCGAGACCGCCGTCCAGTCGCGCCTTGAGCTCCGCCGCCGTGCCGAACAGCGCCGTTTCCATCCACGGTTCCAGGCCTTGGGGCGAAAGGGCGGCAAGGGGCAGGGGGGCAGAGGGTTTTGCAGCTTCAGGCAGATTCAACATGAGCGCCATGGCGGCCCAACAGGTCGCGGCCGTCGAGAGGAACTGGTCGTGCTCATAGGGAAAGCCGGTTTCAAAATACGGCGGGCTCACCGCCGCGGGCGAAAGCATGCGTGTGTGCACGCGCCAGGAGCCATCGGCCGCCTGAGTGGAGAGCAGGTATTGCAGACCCTTCTGCCAGGCCGGGTCGGTGATCGCAACTCCTCCGGCTTCATGAAGCGCCACGAGCGCCGCGCCGGTGGAATAGGCATCGGGCTGCATGTGGGGAATCTCGCTCCATCCGCCGTTGGGCCGTTGCAGAGCCAGCAGGTCTCGCGCGGCGCGGCCGCGTTCCTCGGGTGTCGCACCCGCCCAGTGCAGACCGAAGAGGCGGAACGTAAAATCCTCAGTATCGTGCGGCGGGGCGGTGAGCAGCCACAGCTTGGCGCGCGCCCGCCGCTCGTCTACTTCCTGGTGGAGCCGCGCCGGCATATACAATTGCATCGCGCGCAACGCTACGGCGGTGGCCGTGAAGAGGCTGGAGGACTGTGGCGGGCGGACATCGGCGGTGGGCCAGTGACCGTCCGACCGCTGCCAGTTGGCGACGCGCCGGGCATACACCGCACTGACAAGATTGGGTTGCACTCCCGCCGCATGCGCGGCGACCAGCGCCCACCCGTCTCCCGCCGGCGGATCGACGATCATGGGGTCCTGCACGGCGTGATCGATGGAGGTAAGGTCAGGCGAGGAGAGGAGCCCTTTGGCGGCTACCTGGCTGGCGGCGGCTTCGTCCACCGCAACTCCCCGCTCGCGGGCCATGCGCAGTGCCAGCATCGGCAGCCCGTGATCGTGGCAGGAGAAGCACTGCATGATCTCGGAAAAGCCTGTCGCGCCGTGTTGGACGATGGCGACGGCGCGGGTCGCGGCGGATCGAATCGGGTCGGGCGGAGCGGTCTGTGCGTGCAACACCGAAACGAACAGACACACGACAAGTACCCTGAGCATAGCCCCTCCTTGAGAAAATAGCCCCGAAAGTGATTAGCATCTTACCCGAAATGACCCGAAACCGCAGCTTCTAATTGACCCTGTGCCAAAGCGCTTGAATTGGGGCCGCGACCAGATTGGGTGGAAGCTGTCCAATCTCCATCGCTCGGGAAGAAATCGCTCGTGCCCTGGGTGAGGTTATTCCAATTCCTCATACTACAACCCCCTAAAGCCTGCGGGCAGGATCGCGCAGCTGATTAAATCTCGCAGTCTCAGCCGGGGCCGTTAGGAGATTGAGGATCTGCTAGCCATGGAAGGTTTGGGGACCGGGGAGGTAAGGCTTAGCAGGGGGGCAGCGCAATCGCGCCCACCTCCAATCGTTGTTTCCTGTAGAATCTGGACCATATATTTTGATCACTCAGGAAGCGAGAAATTAGGCGAAGTACAGTTCAATGATAAGGGCAAGGTGAGCTGGGAATTCCTGAAGACGTACAGTTCAGCGCATTCTCGGGACCGGCGGTGAAAAAGGGTCTGTCGGCACGGTAAGGAGGGATGCAGTGAAGCTGCTTCGGTTGCTGTTGCTAATCATCGTGATCGGGATTACGTCCTCGCCCGCCCAACAATCCCCGGCGCTGACCCTCCAGTCGGCGCTCGGGCTCGCCGAAAAGCAGAACCTTGACCTGGTCGCGGTGCGCCGAAGGCGGGCGGTGGCGCTGGCGGGAATTCAGATCGCCCGGCAGCGTCCCAACCCCATTCTCAGTTTTGAAGCTTTGCGCGATTTCCCGCACCAGGCCCTCCTCCTCGAGCAACCTTTGGAGCTCGGCTCCAAGCGTGGACGCCGCATCGACGTGGCAAAGGAAGAAGGTGTATTGACGGACGTGGAGATCGGCGCGCTCGCCCGGCAGGTGCGCCGCAGCACGCGCCAAGCGTTTTACCGCGCGCTGCTGGCGCGTGCCGAGAGTGAACGGCTGGGCCGCGTGGTTCAACTGGCGGAGCGACTGGCGCAAATCGCGCACGACCGGTTTGAGGCAGGGGATGTTGCCCAACTCGAAGTTATCCAGGCGGGGCTG
>CAZTHM010000438.1:0-3171 GCA_964613505.1 uncultured Acidobacteriota bacterium
ACGGCGAAGTAGGACTGGTGGGCAATCAGGCCATCCTGGCCTGGAAGGTCAAAGGCGGAAACTGGCAAGGGATTGACCTCGGCGGCTTGGGAGTCGTGGCCGTGGTCAAGGCCAGTGCCACACTCGGCGATCCGTATCACACTCCCTATCCGGCCAAGGCGGTATTGATTCTGGACGAGCGCGCCAACGCTCAACAGCGGCAGGCGCTGACGGAGTTCGCGAAATCCATGGGCGGTCAACTTCTCGACGACGTGGTGCGCGTGGAGACGGCGCCCATCAGCATGGAAGTGAGTGGAGCACATCACGACGCTCGCGCCAAGCTGGTAGCTGGCACACTCGCCCGCATTGAGACGCGGTCACTCTGCTCGGGCGACCACCTCTGCGGCAACGAATTTGTTTACTACCCGCCGCTCACCGAAGTGGCCCACGCCATGCCGGCGTTCACAATTGAGGAAGCATTCACCGGCCAGGGCTTGGATGTCGTCTGGCGGCGCGCCGACAAGCGCAGCGCGTTTGTGGCAACGTTCGCGCGGTAATGGTTCATCGTAGCGCCGGGCTTTAGCCCGGCACCTGCCGCCTCAAGGGCGGCGCTACAAAACCCTTTTGTCCCTCGCTTGATCCTCGCAACGAAAAACGGGGAGTCCGTCAGCGGACGGACTTCCTGTTTTCTGCTTTCTGCATCATAATTCTCTTGGAGGCCTTTTCATGATGCGATCATTTCGCCTGACCCTTGTGGCGCTGCTGTTTTTCAGCATGGCGGCATGGGGGCAAGGCAGCTACAAAGTCGAGTCAGTGGCCGCGCCGACCGCCTCGGGCGTTCCCAAGGCTTTGCTCGACGTGCTCGACGCGCCGGGCGCGCGCGTGGTCGGCGACCAGGGCGCCCTCTGCGAAGTCTGGTTGCGCAAAGGAATCGCGCTCGGCCAAGCGGCGGGCGGCCTGGGCGATATCCTGTACGGGCAACTCGGCGTCGGCGCCGTGGTCGGCGTGATGCATTTCGCGAGCGCGGGCGCGGATTTTCGCGGCCAGCCGATCAAGCCCGGATACTACGTCCTGCGTCACGCCCTGATTCCGCAAGACGGCGCGCATATGGGCGCCTACGCGACACGCGATGCCCTGCTCCTCACCCCGGTGGCTGCCGATACGGACATCGGCAAAGACCTGACCTTCGCGGACATGGTCAAGTTGAGCCGGCTTGCATCCGGGACTCCGCACCCGGCGTTTCTTGTAATGAGCGCGGTGAGCGACGGCGCGACGCTGCCCTCGATTGTTAAGGACGACCTGGGCCATTGGAACCTGCAATTGAAGGTTGCGGGGCAAAGCGGCGAACTGCCCATCGGCATCACGCTGGTGGGAAAATGGGACGGGGCGTAGGCGGCGTTCCCTTCCGAGGTGGCAGTGCCGCATAGAAAGCAGTAGGCAGTAGGCAGAAAGCAGGAGGCAACCCTTAGCGGCGGGCAGCATGATGAACAGTTGTCAAAAATATCGAAGGACTTTCGAGGGGGGTCTCGTTTCTGTAATCCTCGTCGTAGGGTCAGTCATGGCCGCTGCTGACGCGGCGCAAAACAGCGAGACCAAACCACCGGTCGTGCTGCAAGGGAGACTGGTCAGTTCGGCCGCATCCGGCCCGGCGCTGAAGACCAGGAACAAGGAGCTTCCTCTCGCGGGGCGGACGGTCTGGCTTCTCCACACGCTGCAGGACAAGCGGTTGGCGGGCCGCGAAATCCGCGTGGAAGGCGAGTGGCAGCCCGACGGGGCGCTGAAGGTGAACCTCTTCTTCACGCTGCGCGATGGAAAGCTTTTCCGGGTTCGCTACTTCTGCGAGATTTGCAACATCGAGGCGCTCGAGCCGGGTGACTGCGTGTGCTGCCAGCAGCCGACGGAGCTGCAAGAAATCCCCGTCGAGAGCAAGTAGCGCAACCTTCAGAGTCAGCGGGGCACCCTTTTTCCGCAACGGTGGTCGATGGCCGGTATAAATGAGCATCGAACGCTCCGCCGCTCATCCCGACCAAGTCGGGACAGGTGCCGCGGCGCTACAGCCCGGCCGCACGTTGACAGTTCTCCCCGCCGGATGTTACAAAGGTAAGAAGGCCCCAAGGCATCGCCGCGCCGAGGTGGTGAGCGTAGCTCAGCTTGGTAGAGCGCCAGACTGTGGCTCTGGACGTCGCGGGTTCGAATCCCGTCGCTCACCCCAAATCTTCCACCATCGTTCTCTGAATAGGATATGACCCAAAGGAAGCTCTTGGTCGGCATCGACATCGGCGGCACCAAAACAGCCGTGGTGCTGTCGCATCAGCCGCCTGAAGTCCTGGCGCGCGCGGAATTCGCTACGCGCCCCGCCAAAGGCCCACAGCAGGCATTGAATCAAATCAAGAAATCGGTCCGCGAGTTGCTCGCAGAGAAAGGCTGGGAACCCGGCGCCATCGCGCGCGTCGGAGTGAGCTGCGGCGGGCCGCTCGACCGCGTGCAGGGGATCATCCAGTCGCCGCCCAATCTGCCCACCTGGGAAAACATTCCGCTCAAGTCGATTCTGGAAGATGAGTTCAAGGTCGAGTGCCTGGTGGAAAACGACGCCAACGCCGGCGCGGTGGCGGAGCATCGCTTCGGCGCGGGCCAGGGTTGCCAGAGCATGGTGTTCCTGACGATGGGCACGGGCTTGGGCGCGGGAATCATCACCGACGGCCGGCTTTATCGCGGCGCGAACGACCTGGCGGGCGAGATCGGGCACGTGCGCCTGACGCGCTCCGGGCCCATTGGCCACAACAAGGCGGGCTCGGCGGAAGGCTGGGCGAGCGGCGGGGGCATGGCGCAACTGGCCGCACAGAGTGTCGCCGAGGCGCAGCGAAAGGGGAAGAAGTCGCTCCTCGCGGATCACGTCCGCACCGGCAAACCGATTACCGCCCGCGAAGTGGGCGCGGCAGCGCGTAAAGGCGACGCGGTCGCGATCGAGATTCTTCGCTCCACCGGCGAGCGGCTCGGAGAAGTCCTGGCGATACTCACCGACGTGCTCAACCCCGAGCGAATTGTTATCGGCGGCTTGGCGATGCGGCTGGGAGACTTCCTGCTCGAACCGGCGCGCCGCGTGATGCAGCGCGAGGCGCTGCCCCAAACCGCCAGTGTTTGCCAAGTCGTCCCCGCCGCCCTGGGAGAGTCCATCGGCGACGTTGCCGCGCT
>CAZTHM010000439.1:0-3166 GCA_964613505.1 uncultured Acidobacteriota bacterium
GGCATCTCATCCCACGTTCTGCCTTCGAGTTCGCGGCCCGATTTCTTCTTTCTGGTCCCGCCCCATTGCTTGAAGAAAAAGGGAACGCCCGCGTCAAGACACTCGTCGCGGATCTCTAATACCCAGGCTGGGTCCATGGGCCGAGCGCCGGGGCCGGATTCTCCGCCGACGATCACCCAGTCGATGCCTTCGAGATTCAGGCCGGGGAGCGGGCCGAGCAGCGGTTCGAGAGACAGAAACTTAACCATAGCCCCGGTCTGCCGAAGGTGTTCGATGCGAAAAGCATAGTCATGATTTTCAACGCTAACGCCCATCCAGATGTGCGGTTTCCAGGGCAGCATCGGCGAGAGATCCAGCAGGCGCTTTGACCTTTTCGTCAGCACCTGGAACCGATGCCAGTCGGCCCGGCACATCACATCAAAAGTCTTGAGGATGAATTCCACAGGCACAGCCTTGTGGAATAGGTCGCTCATGGAATTCACGAAGATTGTCTGAGGCTTCTTCCACTTCAAGGACAGTGCCAGGGCACTCTCATGCAGTGTCAAGCTAAAACCATTCGCGTAATTTGGCTGGCCCATCGCCTGGAGCCGCAGCGCCATCCGCTCCGCGTAGCAATGCTTGCACCCGGGGCTGATCTTCGTGCAGCCCGTCAGCGGGTTCCATGTGGAGTCCGTCCACTCAATTGCAGAGTTCGTCGCCATGATCTAGCCCGCCCGGCCCCTATACTTATCAAATATAGCATCAACGATTCTCTTCGCGACTGGCTTCTGCGACGCGAAAAAAAGGTAGTACAGAACCACGCCTTTTGTGTTTCGCATGGGTATAGGATTCGCCACGTACTCAAAACCCGCTACTTCTTGCAACCTCCGTTCAAATGCTTTTGCCACCTCTTCAACGCCGGCTTTCTCCTCCAGAGGGCCGAACAATGTGGGAACGTTTCCGTAAGCAACGTTTTTCCACGATTCGTCACCCCAAAATTCGTTCATCCTCTGGATATCGCCTTGATCAACCGCCTGGGAATTACGCCAGAATACATTCCGGTTCATGTCTGCAACGGGGAAGTTCAGGAAGATCTCAATGCTCTTCATGCGTGCTGCCGTCTCAATGACAGGCCACTTCAGGTGCAAGCCATAGGGGTCCAGGAGGCATAAAGCACGGCGATAATCAGTGTATTTCGCCTTAGGGTAGACCTCTTCAAGGAGCTTTACGTTGCAGTCGCCCTCGTAGAAATGTACGTCCTCCCTCTCCCCTACGGCCGCCTTTAGAAATGCGACCTTTCCACCGTCTAGGTCAATGAAATGGTATTCCCGGAAAGGAGGCTGGATAGACAGCGCGTTGAGAGGGCTCCCCGGCACGAACTCCCCCGTCTGCCTTGAGACGTGCATGCCCGGGCCAGCAAACGCATCGATATAAATATGGTGAAACGATGGCTGGCTGCTGGCGTTGAGGATTCTGGAATATGCCGCCGCGTACTCTTTGATAATGTCGAGCTTTACCTCAGACCAATAACCAATCTGATCGAATTTCAAAGGATTACCTCCAGCGGGAAGCTCGATGCGGAGTCTACGCTCCTCACACGTCCCATTGACCCCAAGTTGTTCACTACTGTTGGGGCCTTTGGCACTGGCAGTGTTCCCGTGTCGGTGTCGGGCGAGGGTACCGATCGCTGCAACAGTAATACTGTTGCAAACGGAGGTCAAGGGAATTGGAAGAGCGGGTTTCGGGTGCGCGGTGTCAGAAGCCGGGGCTAATGCTCACGTACCGACCGGTCGTTAGGCAATGCCTGTCCCCGCCAAGCCAGTCCCCCGGCGGCATCTCCAGCAGAACGACCTATCACGGGATTCGGTCCTGGGCCCGGTGGCGGATGGCGGCGGCGGTGAGGGCGGCCTGCTGGCGGACGCGGTCGGACTTGCCCGTCGGCTGACGGACGAAGCGGTCGATATCCTCCAAGTCATCCGGCGTGCCGACCAGGAAGAGCGCGCGGAGCGATTCCCACACCTGCTCCTCGCCGGGCGCGAGGATGGCGATCGGGGCGCCAGCGGCGACGTGGGCTCCGTCGGCAGCGATGCGGCGATCGAGCGTTCCCGCGACGGGCGAGAGCACATCGATCCCGCTCAGAGCGGGACCCGACTGAAGGCGCGCCACGATGCCGCCATGGCGCACTCCATCGCCCTCCCGTTGGCGAAACGAAAGCTTCCCCGCTTGTGGCGCGGTCAATGTGAACGGCCGCAGCATCGCCCTCAACTCGGCCCGGCCGCTCGCGTCCCCGAAGCGCGCCAAGGCGAGCGCGGCATTCCTGCGCACCATGGGCTCGGGATCGTCGAGGAGCTTGCGCAGCGCCTCATGAAATTCAGCCGACTTGTTATCCTGGCCCATTACCCAGGCGGCCATCAGACGCAATCCGGATTCCTTGCTCGCCGCCAGCGCGATGACCTGGGGATACCAACGCCGGGCCGTGGCGTCGCCGCGCGTCATGCGCTCCGCAAGTTGCGCCAGCGCGTGCTGCGTCTTGTGAGGAGCGGAGGTCTCCGTCAGGCACTCGGTCATTTCGCTGTCCGAGAGCCGCCGGCCAAACCACGTCTGGTACCAGAAGAGAAAAGTGATCAGCACCAGCAAGACCGGCACCACTGCGATGACCAGGTTGCGTCTGGCAGGATTCGGACTAGTGGATGAAGGTGGATTCACCTCGACCTCGCATCCGAGTCCGGCTTCGAAACGAGGAGGTTACTTCTCGAAGGCATCCAAGAATTCCTGAACGGTCAAACCTGCTCTGGCGATGAGACTTCGTAGTGTGCCGCGAGCTACTTGGGGATGGTCAGGAACAGACAGAGTTGCGATATGTCCTTCCTTTGTCAGGATGATGTGGCTCCCTCTTTGACGTGCAACGTGCCAACCAAGTCCCTGAAACGTCTTGACGACCTGGTGAGGTTTGAGGAGAGGGACTTGGGGCATTAGACGAGGACTTCCACTTCGCGAGTGGTTACGGTTAGAGGCATTCCTTTTTCAGCTCGAACCGCCAAACACTCCTTGATGGCTTCGTGGATGTTCTTTTCGGCCTCTTCCTCCGTCTTTCCCTGGCTCACGCACCCAGGGATGGACGGACATTCGGCAATGTACATGCCATCTTCGTCGCGAAACATGGTGATTAGGAATTTCATTTTTTCTT
>CAZTHM010000440.1:0-3159 GCA_964613505.1 uncultured Acidobacteriota bacterium
TACTTTGAGATCGGGTCACTTCTCGCCCTCAAAGACGAATGGCAGAAGGTAGACCAGCTTCGCATACTGATGGGTGACGAGGTTACTCATCGCACCAAGAACGCCTTTTTCGAAGGTCTAAGAAAGGTCACAACCCGCCTCGACAACAGCCTCGAAGCCGAGAAGCAGAAGAACGATTTTCTCGCCGGGGTTCCCGCTATCGTTGAAGCCATCAAGTCCGGCAAAATCGTCTGCCGTGTCTACCGCAAGGAAAAGTTCCATGCCAAAGCTTATATTACCCACGCCCGGTTGGAAGTCGTAGGCTCCTCAGCCCTGGTGGGCTCATCAAACCTCACATTTCCCGGTCTAACAGAGAATATCGAACTCAACGTGCAAATCACGGGCCGCCCCGTAAACGTTCTCCAGGAATGGTATGAGGAACATTGGGCCGAAGCCGAAGATGTGACGTCGGAAGTTCTGCGCGTCATCGAACGACACACGCGGGAATACTCTCCGTTTGATGTCTATGTCCGGTCGCTCCATGAATTCTTCCGACAGCGGGCAATGACCGACAGAGAGTGGCTCGAAAACGAGTCGAAAGTCTATTCTGTCCTGGACCAGTACCAGAAAGATGGATTCCACGAATTGATGGCGATTGCGGATAAATACGATGGCGCATTCATGTGTGACGGTGTTGGCCTCGGCAAGACCTTCATCGGGCTCATGGTGATTGAGTATCTCGTCGAGCGACAGCGCAAACGAGTCGTCTTGCTGGTACCCAAGGCGGGCCGAAAGCCGGTTTGGGAAGCAGCCCTCAAACGCTACGCCCCCCATCTCAGCGGCGGATTCAGCACCCTGGAAATCCTTAACCACACGGACCTGCTCAGAAAAGCCAGCGAGGAGAAGGATTTCCCCACGCTCGTTCGAGACATCAAGCAGCGTGCGGACGCCATTGTGATCGATGAGGCGCACCATTTCCGCAACCCCGGCATCAAGGGCGAGGAAGGAGAGCGCCAATCCCACTACTGGCAGTTTTACGACATCGCTGAAGGAAAGGACCTTTTTTTGCTCACGGCAACGCCAATCAACAATCGCCTCATAGACCTTCAGCACATGATCGAACTCTTCTCCCGCCGCCAGACCGACTACTTCAAGGACGCCCCTCTCGGCATTCACTCCCTGGCAGGCCATTTCCGCAAGATGGAGAAAGAGCTTGAGAGGCTGGTTCAGAAACGGTCGGACGGGGCTGATGGTGAGGCTGCGGAAACCAATGAGGTTGAAGCCGAGAAGGTTTTGTCGAATGACGATCTCTTCCGGGCGCTGGTTGTCCAGCGCAGCCGGGATTACGTCAAAAAGAGCCAGCAGCAATACGGCGGAGTCCAGACGATTTTCCCCACGAGAGAAGACCCGAAGGTTCAGTCCTACTCCGTAAGAAAAACCTACGGCAACTTGCTCTCGATGGTGGAGCAGGCTTTCAACAAGGCAAAACCTCTCTTCGCATTGGCCATCTATTACCCCCTGGCTTACTACAAGGGGCCGGACACTTCCATTGATCCCCTGAGAGAAGGACGCCAGAAGGAAGTCGTCAGCCTTATTCGAATCCAGTTCCTAAAACGGTTTGAGAGTTCCGCCCACGCTTTTGAGATGTCCTGCAACACGCTCCTTCAGAAACTGTTGGCTTGGATCGTCAAGAACCAACCCCAGGGCGCCGAACTCCGGCACTTCGAGCGATGGAAGGACAAATATGGGGATCTCATCGAATACGTCCGCGAGCGCCAGCGGGAGTTTTGGGGCGATGAGGCGGAAGAGGACCAGGATGAGGATATTGTTTCACAGGAAATGATTGAGGACGCTGAGCGTTTGAACCGCGACGAGTACAAGGTCGATGAAATCATCGCGGAAACCATCGACGACCTGCATACACTCGCCGATTTTCTCAATGAGTTAAAGAAGTTCAAACCCGCGCACGACGACAAACTGAAAGCCCTCGTAAAGCTCCTCAAGTCCGACCCGGTGCTCAAGAAGCACAAGGTGCTGATCTTCTCGGAGTACATGGCGACGGCCCGCTATCTCAAGCAGCAACTAGAGGCGGAGGGCATCGACGGCGTGGACGAGGTGGACAGCAGTTCGAAGCGGGACCGAGGCGAGATCATCTGTCAGTTCTCGCCGTATTACAACGACTCGTCGAGCGCCGCACTCAAAGCCGAGGGGCTTGCCGAGACACGCGTCTTGATCTCAACGGACGTACTCTCAGAAGGCTTGAACCTCCAGGATGCAACGCGGCTGATCAACTATGATCTCCATTGGAACCCCGTCCGCCTGATGCAGCGCATTGGCCGTGTAGACCGGCGGATGAATGCGGACATCGAAGCCGCGATCCTCGCCGACCATCCCGAACAAAAAGAAATCCGTCGCACGGTCGCCTATTGGAACTTTCTCCCTCCCGACGAACTCGACGAACTGCTCAACCTCTATGGGCGCGTCTCCCACAAGGTCCTGCGGATTTCCAAAACCTTCGGCATTGAAGGGAGGAAGCTCCTCAAACCCGAGGATGACTATGAAGCCCTGAAAGACTTTACTCGTGCTTACGAAGGGACAACTACGCCCATTGAGCAGATGCGGTTGGAATATCAGAAGCTTCTCAAAGACCACCCCGACCTGCTTGAGCGCATCGCGGCTCTCCCCGGACGTGTTTTCAGCGGCAAGCAACATCCCTCCGCCGGTGCGCAGGCTGTGTTTTTCTGCTATGCCCTCCCCGGCGCGGAGCGCGTCTCCGCTGAGCCATCGGCTGAAGCTCAAGCTCGCTGGACTGAGGAAGCCGGCCCGACGAGATGGTATCTATATGACCTGCGAACGGAGAAGATCGAGGAGGAGCCCGCCCGGATCATCGGCCTCATCCGGTCCGAGCCTGAAACTCCGCGCCACTGCGCTATGGCTCGGCCCACTCTTTCAGAGATTCGCGCCAAGGTTGAGAAGCACATCAAGAACACGTACCTAAAGCAAGTTCAGGCTCCCATTGGAGTAAAGCCTACGTTGAAGGCTTGGCTGGAACTGAGCTAGCTCTAACGCCCTTCGGCGGTCGCAGGCCGCCACTGCGGAAAGAAACCCATGAGCATCCCTGACATCGAACGCCTACGGTCAATCAAGACATTCCCTTCACTGGTCAAGTATCTCCGCGAC
>CAZTHM010000441.1:0-3135 GCA_964613505.1 uncultured Acidobacteriota bacterium
GGGCCGGGGAGCGCAACTTTAGACTTCTCCGCTTTCAAGAAGTTTCCGGTCACCGAGCGGGTCCACATAGAGTTTCGGGCGGAGTTCTACAACCTCTTCAACCGGGTCAACCTGCTCTTGCCCACCAACCAGATGAATTCCGGAACGTTTGGAATCTCGACGGAGGCCTTTGACCCGCGCGTTATTCAGTTTGGGTTGAGGTTGAGCTTCTAAGACAAGGGTCGCATAAGGAAATTGGAAAAGGGGGACGAGCAATCGTCCCCCTCTTGTTTTCCTGTAGCGGCGGGCGGAGCTTGTCCTGACGCAGGAAGGGACCGCCGGTACGCGTGAGAAGGGGATGAAGCTCGTTTTGTCCCCGCCGCAATATACGCTAATTATATAGGCTACGTAATAGCCAGAGAGCTCAAAGTGTGGCATTTTGCCCCACTGGCCCGGATTCACTCAAATCACTCTTGTTCTAAGTAACTATTGTGTTATCAATGGCTTACATTTTCACCGGCGAGTCGTTCGTTGAAGATTTTGAGACCATTGAGACGAATGAGACAGATGAGAGGCGCAGCTACTCAAACCGGCTGCGGTACTGCTGGCACAGGGATTGGCTCTGCTGGCAGAGCGTGTGAAACTCGCGGGTGGCGCTGGCCCGGTCGCCCAACTTCAGATAGGCAAAGGCCAAATTGAGGCGCGCCGGGGCAAGGTCGCTCTTCATCTTCAGGGCCCGTTGATAGGCCGCGATGGCATCCTTCAGACGCCCCGTATTCGCGTAGGCGATCCCCAGGTGGTTGGCGAGCACGGCGTTCTCAGGGCCGAGCTCCTTGGCGCGCGCGAGCGGCTTCAGGGCGTCCGCGTAGCGCTGCAATTCGACGAGCACCACGCCCAGTTCCTGTTGGGACGGCGCGTAGCTGGACTTCTCCTCGACAGCCTTCTGGAAATAACCGCGGGCATCTTCGTTTTGCCGCTGCGCGCGAGCCACGAGACCCAGTCCATGATAGGCGAGGAAGTTGTGGGGATTCTCGTGGGCCGCGAGCTCGAGCCATGGCCGCGCCTGTTCAGCTTTCCCCTGCGCGAGGAGCGTTCGCGCCAGACCCATGACCGCCTGCTGGAAGGAGGGGTTCAGCTTCAGACAGGCTGTGAATTCCTTCTCGGCTTCCGGCCAATGTTGTTCGCGCGTGGCGTTTTCGGCCAGCATGAACGGAATCAGGTAAAGATTCGGCTCTTCCGGCGCCAGGGACTTGAGCAAGGCGTTCGACGCCTCGAGTCTCCCGAGCGAGGCCAGATCGGTGGCGCGTAGGATGGACTTGAAAACCTTCAACCGGTCCTTGGGATCAGCCAGCCCGGCGGCTGCCAGGCTCGGGGCTACCGGCGCGGAGTAGGCGACGTAACCGAGCGACTTCAATTTCTCCAGCGTCTCGGGAGAAAGCGGCGGCCCTTTGTCGGGAGTGCTCTTCGCTGTATAGCGGCGCTCGAAATCCTGCAACTGGTTGCGCAGGGCGTCCGCGACGGCACGCTGCTGCTCGATGAGATTGCGCGTCTCCGCGGGGTCCGCGGCTGTGTCGTAGATTTCCGGCCGCGGAGCTTCAATGTAGTGGTAGCGCCGCGCGGTGAGCGAACGGAGCGGGCTCCAGCCGAAAGAGTCGCGCGGATAGTAGGTTTCTGAATACACCGGACGCTCCGCCAGACTTTTTCCCTGAATCATTGAAACCAAGCTGGACCCTTGGAATTGCCGGCTGAGCGGGTCGCGAATCCGCACGAGTTCCAGGATCGTGGGCGCAACGTCGACAGTTCCGACGGGCCATTGCACGACTCGGGGCCCGGTCGAGCGGACCGGCAACTTGAAAATCATTGGCACGCGCAGGGTGGAGTTGTAGACGAAGAAGCCGTGTTCGTCCTCACCGTGCTCCCCCAGAGACTCACCGTGGTCGCTGAGCAAAACAATCAGGGTTCGCTCGTAGAGTCCGCTGCGCTTCATGTAGGCGAATAGGCGCGCGAGTTGGCTGTCCACATAAGCCACTTCGCCGTCGTAAAGGCGGCCGGCGTATTGAGTTCGAAACGGCTCGGGAGGATTGTAGTCGCTGTGCGGGTCGTACAAGTGAAGCCAGACAAAGGAAGGCTTGGCCGCGGGGCCGGGAGCATTCGACCGCAGCCAGGCGAGAAGCCGGTCCACAGTCTGGTTGGCGCGCCGCTGGATGTTTCCGGGGTTCTGGGTCTCGAACTGGCGCGGATCGAAGTGGTCGTCGTAAGTCTGAAAGCCGCGCCCGAATCCCCAGGTGGAATCCAGGACGAAGGCACTGACAAACGCTGCCGTCGAGTATCCCTGGCGCGCAAAGGCCTCGGCCAGCAACCCCACATTCGATGGAACTCCAGGGCTGGTGAAATCGCGGACGCCGTTGAACATGGGATAGGTCCCGCTCAGAATCACCGCATGAGAGGGCAGCGTAATCGGCACCTGCGCGAGTGCGTTCTCAAAACGCACGCCGTCGGCGGCCAATGAATCCATGGCGGGCGTCCGAACTCTTTTCGCCCCGTAACAGCCCAGCCGGTCGGCCCTGAGCGTGTCCACCGTAATCAACAGTACGGGGGTGTTCGCCGCACGGGCGGATTGGGCTTGAGCGGTTGTTCCTGAGAGAATCGTGCAGGCGGCGAGGACTAAGGAGAAATGATGGCGGTATCCGATCATATTCCGGATCCTAGCTGATTCTTCCCCTGAAACTCGTCACTTGTCACTCGACACTGCTTTGGCGTGGTCGAATTCTCTCTGGGCGTCCGCTGTCCTGCCCAGGGCTTGGTAGGCGCGTCCGAGGTTTTGGTGAGCCTTGACGGACTCAGGCCGGAGTTCTACCGCCCGTTCGAGCGCGCGCGCCGCGTCCTCGGGCCTTTTCAGATACAAATAGAGCTCGCCCAGAGCCTCGTGACCCGGCGCATAGTCCGGGTTGATTTCGACAGCGCGCTGAAACAACCGCAAGGCATCTTCCACGCGATTTCGTTTCAGGAAGGCGGCACCGAGATTGAAGGCGGCTGTAAAGTTTGTCGGATCGAGCTCCAGGGTGCGGGAAAAGGACAGGCTTGCGCCATCCATGTCGCCCGTCTGAATCTGGGTCAGTCCCAGATAATAGGCCGCCAGCGCGAATTTGGGATCGA
>CAZTHM010000442.1:0-3130 GCA_964613505.1 uncultured Acidobacteriota bacterium
ACAACTCCTGGCCCTTCGAGCAGCGCCGGCGGCGCGGTCGCTTTTGACGGAGCGGAAAAAACCCCGACGTCAAGAGGTCCGGAAATGGCTTGAACTTCGTAGGTGCTTCGGGGGGGGATGTAAATCATCGCCGGAGGCCCAGAAAAAACGTCAGCTCTGGTTCCAACCCTGGCGTACTCCTGCTTGTTCCCATCGGCGCCTACGATTTGGATTGCTGCGCTGCCGGAGAAAACATCGATTACGCATTCCCGTTCTCCGGTCATGGCGTCATGCTTTCCGCCCGGGCTGAGCTGCAGTCGCGTGAAGTCGAGGAAACGCATGGTGCCAGCCGGAACGATTTCCTGATAATCCCCGTTTTTCCGCGCTTTGATATGGCGATTCATAAAATTGGCCAAGTCTCCTTTCACGAGCGGCCTATTATATGATAGAAGGCCAGGAAAGAATTGCCCCCGGCCCACGACCCTGATCATCAACACCGCTCAAGAGGACGGAAGTTGCTCTGGCATTTCGTCGGAAAGTTGCATTATAGTCAACATTGTATATAATCCGTTCATCTGCGTAGACTCAGGTGGGCAGCGCGCGTTATCTGGATCGCGTGAAGGGGAAATTCCCTGAGGGTTTGATTTGTCACCGCCATGGATGAACCATCTAGTCTAATTCCCCCGTCTTCCACTCCTACTGGGACGGTCGCGGGCCGCGCTGGGCAGCGCTTGCGGCAGATTCGGGAGCGGCTGAACATGACCTTGCGAGCAGTTGAAGAAGCCAGTTTGGAGATTTCCGACGCGGAGCGGAGCTCCGAATATGTTGTTTCGACCGGCCGCCTGAATCAGATTGAGAATGACGGCTCGCTTCCCAGCATCTACAAGCTCTACAGCCTGGCAGTGATTTACCACCTGGGTGTGGAAGAGATGCTGGCATTTTACGGTATCAACGTGGGGAAGATGGAGGAACATCGCCTGAAAGCGCGCCAGTCACGGACCCACCGGCTGACGGCGGAAATCGGCGATCCCAGCCGCCCCATTCGATTTCCAATTCGGTTTGATCCCGGGTTCCGAATCGAAGAGACCGCGTTCTTGTCACGGGTGATTGCAGAGTGGGGAGAAGTTCCCGCCGGCTTGCTGGCCACGCTGGATCTTCGCAAATATTTGTACGGCTATATCGGGCTCGAGGATCGAACCATGGGGCCTCTGTTGCGGCCCGGGTCGATTGTGCAAATCGATGAAACCCGGCGGCGCGTGGTGAACCAGGGATGGGCGACGGAGTACGATCGGCCGATTTATTTCCTGGAACTGCGCTACAGCTACGAATGTTGCTGGTGCTATCAGCAGGGCAAAGACTTAACGCTGGTCCCGCATCCCTTATCCTCGACCGCGCCGCGGACCATTCGGATTCCCGCGGATGGGGAAGTCTTAGGGCAGGTCGTCGGGGTTGCCATGCGGCTCGTCCAATAGTTCCCAGAGCTCACTTTCCCTAAGAATCCGGAGCATCACCTCGACATTCTTGCTGAACATCTGTTTGGCGAAAGGGTGGCAGTTCTGAGGCGGCAGAACTTGATAGGCCTGCAATTGCTGCCAGACTTCCACCAGACGCGCCCGTTCAGCCCGGAAAGATTCGAAGAAGTGGACAAGGTCCTGGGTCTGGTCTCGCAAGGGGAGGGCGAGCAGGTCATCGAAGGCCTGCTCATGACAACGGCTTAAAGCCCAATCCACAGCCGCGGGTGAATAGCGTTGTTCCAGACCATAATGGTGGTAGCTGCCGGTGTTGTGGTCGCGGAGCGAGGCAAGGTAAACCAGCCGGTCAAACTTCCCCCGCATCTTCGCGAGGGTGTGGCCTTCGAAGTCTTGCAGAGCGCGTTCGGCCTCATCCGTCACTAGTGCATCCCTTGTCGGCAGTTAGTGTTATGACTTCCCGCCTGGCGGAAAACAGCGAGCTATCCGAATCAATCCGGGCGCGTGTAAATCGATTATATCATTGGGCGAAGGAAGTTTTCTTCGCCTTGCCGATGGCCAGAACAGACGCGGTGGGGATGGTTGGGATCACCGTGGTTGACAAGCAGGGCTGCAACACATAAAGTTCTCCGTGAGCGTCGGGACTTTTGGGTTAAGATTCGCAAATCTGGTCAAGGTCAAGCGACGAGCCTCCGTGGTGGGACGAGACCCCTGGATTGGAAACTCGTCCATCAGGCGGGTGTCTCTGCAAAGGCCTTGGCATCCGCAGAGGACAAGGAGAGCGAAATCTTGACCAGGAGATTACTGCGCGCACAGATCGGGCCAATGATGGTCCTGGCCCTTCTCACTTCATCGCTGGCTTGGGGACAAGCAACGACATCGTTGCGGGGGATCATTTCCGACCCGACAGGGGCCGTCATCCCCAGCGCGAAGGTCACACTCTCCAGTACGGCGACGGGCTTCGAGCGCACGGCGACCAGTTCCGCCGAAGGGAATTATGAATTCCTGCAAGTTCTACCGGGGACCTACCGGCTGACTGTTGAATCGGAGGGCTTCCGGAAACTTCAGAGGGAGAATGTGCAGTTGCTGGTGAATTCACCCGCAACGGTCAATGTAAGCCTGGAAGTGGGCCGGCGCACCGACACGGTATCCGTGAGCGCCGAAGCCCCGCTTCTAAACACCACGGACGCCTCGCTGGGAATCGCCTTCAATGAAAATCAGGTCAAGCAACTGCCATTCGAGTCCCGCAACGTGGTGGACCTGTTGAGCCTTCAGCCCGGGGTGGTGTACACGGGCAATCGCCCTGATATCGACCTTAACGTCGACACGCGGAGCGGCGCCGTCAACGGCGCGCACAGCGACCAGTCGAATGTCACCCTCGACGGCGTGGACGTCAACGACCAGGGCAACGGCTATGCTTTTACTTCCGTCCTGCCCGTCACCCTCGACTCGGTGCAGGAATTCCGCGTTACGACCACCAACTACAACGCCGACCAGGGGCGGTCCTCCGGCGCTCAGGTTTCCTTGGTGACCAAGAGTGGAACCAACGCTTTCCACGGTTCACTCTATGAGTACAACCGCAATACTGCCACCAGCGCCAACGACTATTTCATTAAGTTCGCCCAACTGGGGAGTGGCGAAAAGAATCAGGCGCCCAAACTGAACCGGAACATTTTCGGAGG
>CAZTHM010000443.1:0-3130 GCA_964613505.1 uncultured Acidobacteriota bacterium
GGCGCGGTTCCGCTGTTCGGATCGACTGCCCCATACGTCCAGGCGTCACGGTGATTCCCCAGCACGACCCAAGAATCAGGCTCGGAAGTTCCTGGGATGCGAGCCGTAACGTTCCAGATGGGTCGCGTTCGAAAATCCATGTCGAGCTTCAGGTGAACTTTCGCGGCGCCTGGGCCCACGTGGTAAGTAAGCGGGAGCGCCCCTTGCCAGGCTTGCGGCGCGACCGGACCTCCCAGGTTTTCCAGAATCGGTGAAGCGTCCTCGTAAGAAATTGGCGTGGTTGGTATCCGCGGCAGCGTGGACGCGTCTTTGAGGGCGAGTCGCTTCGCGCCTTTGGTGGCCGCGATGCCGGGAGTCAAAGGATCGCCGGCGTGTTCGGTCAGAAAGAGGATGGAACCTCGCTGCACGCCGGTCGGCGGCCGCCACGGTCCACGGGGGTACGCATCGCCCTGGCGGTAGCCATCTTCAGCCGGGTCGGAATAGAGGAGCAACCCCGCCGCGCGGTTCTGCTGCGCGACGTAGGCTTTCACGCCGCGAAAACACTTGCCGTAACGGACCAGGACGATGTTCCCCGCGACGTCAATTCCCAGTTCTTTCAGGCGGTCGTAATCCTCGGGCAAACCGTAGTTGGCGTATACCACGCGCGCGGTAACGTCTCCGGAAGGCGAATAGGCGTTGAATGCCGGAACAACTCGCGGGTCCTGGGTGACTTTGTCCGGGTTGTCACCGCCTTCGGGAGTCGGCCCCTCGCGCTTGAAAGGCTCGACCAGATCCACTTTCACTTCCCGGGGCATGGGGAGCAACACCCGGTACTCGACGATTTCCGCGTCGAGACCCGCCGCGCGGAATTGTTCGAGGACGAATTTTGCAGTCTCATAATCTTCGGGAGTTCCTGCAACGTGAGGCGCCGAAGTGAGCGCCCACAAATCCAACCGCGCGCGCTCGGGAGTCGGGACGGCACGAAAAGCCTCCTCGATCTCAACCTGGCGGGCCGCTCCTCCGGGGGAAAAACCCCGAATCTCCGCCGGCGGCTGCTCCGCCATCACCGCCCAACAGCTTCCGGCAACGGCCAAAAGGCAGGCCGCGCGCGCGAGAGTCTTCAGCGTACCGAAAGGCCTTCCGCGCCGTTGCAGTCGTTCGAAGTTGGAGTGAGACTCGTGGGTTGGCATCCTGAACTCTGCTGATGGATCGGCGGCGGCGGCCGCGCGCCGGCGAGCTCGGTATTATACAACGGGCGCCTCGCAACCATAGCCTCGCGCCCATGAACCACGCCGCCTCACGCTGGCGGGGTAGGGGCGAGTCTGTCAATTGACCGATGCCGCCCCCGGACCGGATGCCCGATTGGACTTGCCAGTAAGCCCGGCGCTATGCAACTAACCAATTTATTTTCAACGAGATAACGGAGTGTTCGATATAAGTCAAATGTTTTCTGATAGATGGCGACTTTCGCTTCCTTGGATTTTTCCGCCCCTTTGTTTTCAACTGCCTAATGGCTTCGGTTTTTCATTTTCACATATCGCGGCGTGCTTCGGCCCGGCCTCCGATCTCCGCCGGGGTTACCCGGCCACCTGCCTCCCCAAAGTGGGTCCCAGCCGCCCGACACCACTCAAGTCTATACACTTAGCCTATCATATTGGATGCCTCTTGTCAAGCAAAAATCCCCGCCCGCGTTTCCCTGTACGCTGGCTGCCGTCTACTCTACCTCTGGGAAATTCATCCGCTGACCAGGGACGAAGTACGAAGGACAAAGGACGAAGGGCGAAGGACGAAGGACAGAGTGCCTCTGACCACTTGCCACTAATCACTGTCCACTGTTTTTATGGCGGGAAATTCATGCGCCGCAGGAGGTCCTGGAAGCGCGGGTCGGAGCGCAGGGGGTCCCATTTAGGATCGACATTAATAGAAACCAGATCGCCATCGCGATCGTGATAGCCTTTTTCCAGCCACACTAAGGCCTCATCTTTGTCTCCCAGCCCGAGACAGACTAGAGCCAAGGATGTTGGCGGAACATATTGCTTTTTTGAGAGTTGCATCAATTTCTGGAGCACTTCGCGCGCCTCAGCTCTGCGCCCGACCACGCCGTAAACGTATCCCTGTAAGGGATTCGGGCCACCTCCAAACCAAGCGCGTTCTTCAAGCTTGGCAATCGCTTCCCGGTACATCCCCTTCTGGAGATATACTCTATTAAGGCCTAAGTGAGCGGACGCGAAACTCGGGTCAAGTTCCAGAGCCCTCTTGAATTGGTCTAGAGCTTCGTCGTACTGCCTTGCGCGATAGAGGGCGAATCCCTTCTCCGTACTGATATTCGGGTTGAGCGGGTCTATCTTGCTACCCCGCTCAGCTTCCTGGATGGCCTCGCTGTATTGACCCATGAGGGATAGGTACCACACGTAAGCGGGGTAGATCCTTGCAGAGTTAGGATTGAGCTCCAGGGCGTGCTTGTATCCCTGGCCAGCCCCCACCCAATCTCGCTCGTACAGCACTTTGATCGTCGCCAGATCGACGTGTGCCTCGGCGAGCGTAGGATCCAGTGATAAAGCCTTATCCGCCGCAGCTCGGGCTTTGGCGGCACTTTCTTTGGGGGTAAGGCCGAGCATCGTCGACCCGTGCGTTCCGTAAATGTGGGCCAACAGTGCCTGCGAGGGAGCGTAGCCCGGGTCCAATTCCACTGCCTTGTGGATGTATTCGAGCGCCTTTTTCACCGTGGAACTTTCGCTCCTCTGGTCATTAAATCTGGCCATCAAATACGCCTCGTAAGCCTCGGTGTTGACGGGCCGGGCGCGCGCAAGGCGGGCCTCCTCCTGCGGCGTGACCTTGATCCTGACCTCGTTCGCAATCGCTCTCGCCACCTCCCCCTGCAACGCCAGCACGTCGCGCAGGTCGCGCTCGTAGCTCTCCGCCCAGAGGTGGCGGTCGGTGGGGGCGTGCAGCAGATTGGCGGTGATCCGTACCCGGTCTCCGGATCGCAGGACTGAACCTTCGACGACCGCGTCCACTTTCAGCTCACGGGCGATTTCCGGCAATGGCTTCTTGTTTCCCTTGTAGCGCATGACGGAAGTCCGCGAGATGACACGCAGCGCGCTGATTTTGCCGAGATCAGTGATCAGCGCCTCAGTCATGCCGTCGGCGA
>CAZTHM010000444.1:0-3127 GCA_964613505.1 uncultured Acidobacteriota bacterium
CGGACTGTTTGATTTCAATAATGACGGGTGGAAAGATTTGTTCGCGGCGAATTCCCACGTCAACGACGAAATCGAGATGGAGATGAATGTTCCCTTCCGACAGAAGAACTCCGTGTTCCTAAACAACGGAGGCAAGTTTGTGGACGTGTCTGCTCACGCGGGTAAGGACTTTCAGGCGGCGGCAGCGCACCGCGGCTGCGCATTCGGAGATTTGGACAACGATGGGAGAGTGGATGTCGTTGTGTCGCGCTTTGACGCTCCGGCGGAAGTTTTTCGCAACGTCTCTCCAGGTGCCGGTCATTGGCTGATGGTCAAAGCCGAAGGGCGCCGGAGCAACCGTGACGGCATAGGAGCGAAGATCCGCCTCGAGTCGGCCTCAGGTGTTCAGTACAACCACGTCACCGCCAGCGTCGGTTACGCCAGCTCGAGTGATCGCCGCGTGCATTTTGGACTGGGGAAGGATGCAAAAGTCGAGAAGCTGGAAATCCGCTGGCCGAGCGGTGCGCGGCAAGAGCTCGAAAACATTCCGGCCGATCAGATCCTCACGGTCGCAGAACCGCAGTGACACTACGCGGAAGAATTTCCGAACATCCTACTTCCCTTCTCCCAACCGAGCGGCCTCGGCAGCATGGGTAGAAGCCTTCTGCTCGTCGCCCAAGGCGGTGTAAATCCGCGAAAGAAGAAAGTGGACGCGATAATCAGGCGCGCCCACGCTAAGCGCCGCCTCCCCTTCCTCGGCAGCGGCTTTCGCTTGCTTCAGGCGAAACAGGACGCGGGCCAATTCGTAGTGCGCCTCGGAATTCTTGGGATCCGCCTTCGCGGCTTCGTTCAGTTGGGAGCGACTTTCTTCGAGGCGGTCAAGTTTGAAAAGGAACACGCCGTAAGCGACCTGGACGCGCGGGTCCGGCAGTGGCGAGCTCGCGCTCAGCCGGACTCCTTCGCGAAACACCTTCTCGGCTCCGGCGGCATCGCCCATGAGGTTGAGCGTCAATCCGAGGTTCTCATAGGCGCGGATGCTCTTGGGGCTGAGTTTAATCGAGGCTTCAAAAGCCTCCCGGGCCTTCCCAAAATCGTTTCGCAGGAAAAACGACCGGCCCAGGAGGAACCACGTGCTCGCATCCTTGTCATCCAGCCGCAGCGACTCGCGGTAGGCGGCGTCGGCGCCCGGCCAATCTTTGCGTGCGGTATAGATCATGCCCAGCGCCGTGTACGCCTTCGCGTATTTCGGGTCGAGACTGAGTGCTTTCTGAGCGGAGTTGTAGGCTTGGTCGAACTTCTCAAGATTGAACTGGGCGCCTGCCAACAAAGAAAAGGCTTCTGCCGTTTGCTTCAAGCCCAGATATTCCTGAAGAGATTTCTCGGCCTGGGCTGGGCGAGCCGAGGAATAGTAAATCGTCCCCAGCCGCAGGAGCGCCTGGAGATAGTCGGGGTCGGTCTTCCGAATTTTGGAATAGAGCGACTCGGCTTCCGCGATCTTTCTCTCACGAAGGGAGGCTTCCGCGCGTGCGAAATCACTTTCTGGGTTTTGAGGTATGACAGCCGAATCCCCAAGCCAGAACACCAAACAAATTAAAGCTGCGATACTCACACGCAAAACCAATCGCGCCCACCTGGCGGGAAGTCGGGCGCATCCCGCGCCCAATATAACATGGCAGGCTTATGATAGAGCTGGACGTCGTGGGCTCATTGCTCGGGGCCGATATTCATTTTGATGAGGTCGTGGAGGGATTTTCCCCAATAATCGAGGACGCCGAAGTCGGGCGAGTAATCGGTTCCGGCTTTCAAGCTCGGGGAGTCTGGCAGTAAACGAAACTCCTCAAGCGGCAGGCGGCCCAATCCTGCCTTCCCTGCCCCTTTGAGCTTCGGGTCGGCGGCGAAGCCGTGCGCTTCCTGGCCGCTGACCTTGCGGAAGGCGTCGAAATCCGCAATTTCCTTTTCTCCCCAGATCATCCGCAAGCGGGACGATGAGAAGTAGTTGTTAGTGTCGAAGCGGTTGTTCTGCGTGAGGGCCTCCGGGAGGACGCGTAAGAGCGCGCGCCCTTCGTCGGCGATGACAATGTTGTTAAACACCCGGACATTTGAGGGGTACCCCGCCTCCTTGTCGCCGCGGAAGTGGATGGCGGCGCCCGCTTCGTTGCCACGAAAGAAGAAAATGTTGTTGTGGACGTCCGAGTCCTGTAACGTCCCGTAGCAAAGAATGCCGCCGTAGTCGTTCTTGCGGCCGTCGTTCTGCGAGATGTTGAAACGCGCCACGGAGCGCGTTGTGAAGCCCCGGCCGCTGCCCATGAAAAGGTACCCCGCGCCGTCGTTATCGTGCGAGTAGCAGTACTGGATGACGCAATTAGTGCTTGACCAGTCGATATCAAAGCCGCCGCCGTCGTGGACTCCGGGCGTCACGTTTTCGTAGGCCTCGCAGTATTGGATGACGATGTTTTCCGAATTCCAGCACCAGATGCCTACGCGCGCGTCTTGTTTCCAGCCGTTGCGGTAGGCAGTGCAATACTCAATGACCCCGTCGCGGCCGCTGTAGATTTTGATGCCGTCCCAGCCGTTTCCATAGGCGACTGAGCGGCGGATGGCCAGGCCGCGCACCTCGGCGTAGTCCTTCCCCTGAATGAAGATCCCGCTGTCCTGATTGTTGTAGGAGATGCAGTCCTCGATGACCACGTCGTCGTAGTTGCCGTAGGTGCCGTCCCCGACGTGAATCCCGGAGCGCCCGGCGTCGTGGGCAACGCAGTCGCGGATACGAATGAAGTGGTAGTGCGGGCGGCGCGGCGCAGCCCAGACCTTCAGAGCATCTTCGCCGGAGTCCTTGGCGTTGGTCACCTCCAGCCCCTCGACAATCCACGCGTCCTGATTGTAGATGAGCACCGCAGGGCCTTTGCCGCCGTCGATGAACGGCCGCGGGCCGCCGCCGTAAGCGCCGATGCGGATGGGCTTGTCAAGTGTTCCGGAGCCCAGCGGATGCAGCGTCCCTTGCCATCGGGCCCCGCGCTTCAGGAGGATTTCGTCGCCGGGGTGAAATGTTGTGCCGCTGGCCTTGGCAAGTGACTTCCACGCCTTCTCCGGCGCGGTTCCCGTCTTGCTGTCGTCACCCGATGTGGAATCCAAGTAGTAAACCGTGGCC
>CAZTHM010000445.1:0-3120 GCA_964613505.1 uncultured Acidobacteriota bacterium
CATCATGTGGACGACCAGTTCGCCGATGTCGCCGATGCCGGCCAGCTTGTAGAACTCCATGTTGGGGTTCACCATTTGGCCGGTCTGCTGGTCCATGATCTTCTCTTCGAAGAGCGCGTACGTGACACCCATGATCAACGCGCCGAAGACCTGGCTCTCTGCTGTCTTCAGGTCGAGAATCAGGCCGCAGTCCTGCGCGGCTACGATCTTGTTGATCTTCACGATGCCCGTCTCGATGTCCACCGAGACGTCGGCAATCTGCACCCCGCCCACGCCGCTCGAACCCAGCGCGCAGGGGCCGGGATTCTTGCCGGTCACCTGAATCGCTTTGACGCCCAGCTTGGAGCAGGCTTGCTTCCAGGGGAGGCTCTTCGAGGAATCGCCCTTGGCCTGGATCTTCCCGTCCACGGCTTCCAACTGGTCGGGTGGAACCCCGAGCCCTGGAGCGACGGCGGCAAAGAGCAGCTCCAGCGCATCAGTCGCCCCGCGGCGGGTTGAGGCGCTGACGCCTCCCACCGTGGTGCTGCCGCCGGAAGCGCCCGAGGCCGGATACTTGCTGTCTCCGATCTTCACCGTGATGGCTTCGATCGGAAGGCCGAGAGTCTCCGCCGCGGTCAGCGCGATTATCGTGCGCGTTCCGGTGCCGAGGTCCTGGCTGCCCAGCGCCACCTCCACCGAGCCGTCGGGCTGAATCGTGAACAAGCAGTTGCTGTTGTGGCCGCGCCCGCCCCAGGTGTGGAGCGAAACGCCCAGACCGCGTTTGATGTGGCCCGCCGTCTTATCGCCGCGCGGGTGCCAGAGCTTTTTCCAGTCGGCGAGTTCCGCGGCCTTGGTCAGTTCCTGGCGATAGGTTTCCGCGCGGTCGCCGGTCAGCCCCGCGTTCTTGTGGAAGAACTCCACCGGATCCATCTCGAGCTTGGCGGCGAGGTCGTCCAGCGCGCACATCGTCAAGACCGCCGCCTGCGGATGGTCCGGAGCGCGCCAGGCGCGCTGCGGCCCGATGTTCGTGGCCACCGAGATGTGCCGCGTGATCTGGTTGGGAATATCGAAAACGTATGGAATGGGCGGCTTGCCTTTGCCGCCCGGCCCGCCCGTCGCCCAGGAGTCGGATTCCCAGGCGGTGATGGTCCCGTCCTTCTTCGCGGCGACTTTAATCTTCGCGAAGTGGGAAGGTCGCGCGCCAGCCATGATGAGCTCGGAGTCTCGCTCCAGCATCAGCTTGATAGGCTTGCCGGCAGCCTTGGCGAATTTCGCGCTCTCCGTGCCCCAGCGGTCGGGGCCGAACTTGCTCCCAAAACCTCCGCCCATGTTGGGGGTCAGGATCTGAACGTTGGTGGCGGGCACGCCGATCGCTTCGCCGAATCCGCCCGGCAATCCCGAGACATTCTGCGTGGAGGCCCAAACCGTCAGGTTCTGAGCGTCGGGCCATTCCACGACCTGGCCGTGGGATTCGAGGCAGCAATGCGTGATGACCGGCACGCCATAAAAACCCTCGGAAACCACGGAGTCCGGCGCATTAAAAGCCGCAGCCGGGTCTCCGCTTTTCTGTTCGGCGGCGGGCTTGCCGCGGTCGCCGATCTTGCTCAAATCCTCTTCGCGCACGAGGTGAGCGAGGACTTCGTATTCAACCTTGACGCGCGCCGCGGCGTCTTTGGCGAGCTCCTCGGTGGGCGCTGCGACGTAAACGATCTCGTCGCCGGCCCACTGAATTTCGGTGCCCACGCCTTGAACGATATGCACCTTCACGCCCGGAAGTCTCTCAGCTCCCGAAGTATCGATCGCCTTGATCTTGGCGTGCGCGTGCGCCGAACCCACGATTTTGGCGAAGAGCATGCCCGGCCGGTTGATGTCGTAAGAGTATTTTGCCTGGCCGCTGGACTTCGCGGGGCCGTCGATGCGCTTAAAGCGCTTGCCGATCAGTTTGCGCTGGCCGGCTTCCGGCCAATCGTATTTGCATTTAGGCATGAGCTTTTCCTCCCTTCATTGCCTTGGCCGCGTCGAGCACGGCGTGCCGGATTCCTGCGTACGTCCCGCAGCGGCAGAGGTTGCCGCCCAGTCCCTTTTCGACGTCCTGTTCAGTTGGGTTGGGGTTGCGGTCCAGGAAGGCCTTCACGGCCATTACGAAGCCCGGCGTGCAGAATCCGCATTGCTGGGCGTCGTGTTCGACGAAGGCAGCGGAAACCGGATGCAGCTTGCCGCCGGTCGAGATCCCCTCGATGGTCAGGACGTCTTTTCCCTGCGCCTCGATGGCGAGGACGCCGCAGGCATAAACCGGTTTCCCATCGAGAATGACCGTACAGGCGCCGCAGACGGCGCGGTCGCAAACTTTCTTGGCGCCCGTGATGTCGAGTTGATTGCGCAACGCGTCGAGCAGCGTCACGCGCGGCTCGACGCTCAGTTTCAGTGGCTTGCCGTTGATGCGCAAAGTGACGGGCACGGCGCCCGGTCCCAGGATCGGTGTCGCGGCCTCCGGCGAGGCGGTCGCAACCTTTTCCCCGATCAGCAACCCGCCGGAGACCGTGACCCCGGCGCCCTTCAGGAAGTCGCGCCGCGTCAAAGCGTCATTGGCCACGGACGGCTTCCGCGGCTTCTCCTTTTTCCGACTCATGATTCGCTCCTTTGCTTTGTCGTCTTCCGAGCGGACTAGCGAAAAGGCTTACAGTCTTCCCCCTGCCACAGTCCTCAGAACAAATTCGTCGAATGCATTGAGCTACCGAAGGGCGCATTATAACACTCGCGGCCCGATGTGAAGATATGATTTTGTCGGGCCCGCAGAATCGAGGGGGCGGGCCGGATCGCCACTCTCGTCTCCCTCCGATGGCTCCCAGCGAAGAGGGATCAGAGGATTCGGTTTGCCGCAGAATCGCCGTCCGGCAACGCGGAAAGAGGTTGAAACGACGTCGGCCCCTGACGCATGATTGCCGGTCGCGGCGAGCGCCCATCAGAAAGGTGACACCTGCCGGCCCTGCGGCCAGTTTCGAGAATCAGCCAGCGGGTGGCAGGATGACACTGCCGCGAAGGATTGACAGGAATGGCCTCATGGGCTGAAAACCTCGTCTTGGTGCGGGCGCGGCTCGATCAGGGGTCCCGCCATTTGCTGCCCAGCCTGCGCTATCTTTT
>CAZTHM010000446.1:0-3119 GCA_964613505.1 uncultured Acidobacteriota bacterium
GGACGAAGGGCTGATTCACATCAAGAAGGACGTGCTGGATCAGCAGATCATCGACGTCAACAACCGCAAGGTCGTCCGGGTGAACGATGTGGATTTTGACATCGAGCCCAGCAATGGCCACACGGAACTCCGCGTGGTGGCGGCGAACGTGGGACTGGCTGCGGCGGTCCGGCGGCTGCTCCAGGGACTGGCGGCCAAGCACCGAATCCGTGGGGTCTCGGGGCTCTTCCCGTCCATGATCATTCCCTGGGAATTCATCAACCTGATCGAGTCCGACCCGGCCCGTCGCGTCAAGCTGCGCATCTCCTATGACCGGCTGGCCGAGCTCCATCCCGCCGACATCGCCGACATCCTCGAAGAACTGAGCCGCGACGAGCAGAAGGCCGTAATCGAATCTCTGGACGAGGAAACGGCCGCCAGCGCGCTTTCGGAAATTCCGACCAAGATGCAGGCGGCACTGCTCGAAAGCATTTCGACCGAGAAGGCAGCCGACATCGTGGAGGAGATGGACCCCGACGAAGCGGCGGACGTTCTCCAGGAAATGCCCGCCGAGACCAGCGCGGGAGTTTTGGCGGACATGGGCAAGGAGGAGGCGGAAGAAGTCCGCGAATTGCTGGGCTTCGAGGAGCACACCGCCGGCGCCATCATGACCACAGAATTCGTCTTCGTCGGTGAAACCGCCACCGTCGAGGGCGCCATCGCCTCCTTGAGAAACTTCGAGGGTCCACTCGAATCGATCCACAACATCTATCTGATTGACTGGCATGCTGCCCTCTCCGGGGCAGTGCCCTTGGCGCGGATCCTGCTGGCTGATTCGTCCACTTCGCTCAAGGAACTGTCAGCCGAATCGGTCATCTCGGTGCCCTCCCACACGGACCAAAAAGAGGTCGTGGACCTGTTCTGCAAATACAATCTGGTCAGCCTGCCGGTGGTGGATGATCGGGGTCATCTCCTGGGTGTGGTGACGTCCGACGACGTGCTCGAGTTGATGGTGAATCGGAAGTAGCAAACGAAGAATCTCATGGATCTAGTCAATCGAGGATGGTTGCGACACTGGCGCCGGCGCGCGGCGATTTTCTTTGCCGTCGTCGGACCGGGCATCATCACGGCCAATGTCGACAACGATGCGGGCGGCATCTACACCTACTCGGTCACCGGCGCCAGTCACGGATATTCGCTTCTCTGGACGCTGATTCCTATCACCGTGGCGTTGATCGTGGTTCAGGAAATGGTGGCCCGCATGGGGGTCGTCACGGGCAAGGGGTTGGCGGACCTGATTCGCGAGGAATACGGCTTTCGGACCACCTTCATCCTGATGGCCTTGGTATTCGTCGCCAACTTGGGGACCACGGTGGCGAATTTCGCGGGGCTCGCCTCAGGCATGGCTCTGTTTGGCGCCAGCCGTTTCATTGCCGTGCCCGTGGGCGCGCTCTTTGTATGGCTCTTGATTGTGAAGAGCTCCTATCGCTTCGTCGAAAAAGTCTTCCTCGCCTTCTGCCTCTTCTACCTGGCCTACCCGATTTCATGCTTGTTCGCCCGTCCGGATTGGACGCAGGCCCTCGTCAGCACCGTGAAGCCCTCGTTTCACTTCGACGTCGGTTACCTCTACCTGGTGATCGCGCTGGTCGGGACGACCATTACGCCCTGGATGCAGTTCTACCAGCAAGCCTCCATGGTTGAAAAGGGCGTCAAGGTGAAGGACTACGCGCTGGTCCGCTGGGACGTGATTCTCGGCTGCATCATGACTAACGTGGTGTCTTTTTTCATCGTGGCCTGTGCCGCGACGATCTACGCCGGCGGGCAAGGGCACATCTCGAGCGCCGCCGATGCCGCGATGGCCCTGAGACCGCTGGCCGGCCATGCCGCGCAGATTCTCTTTGCCTTCGGATTGGTCAATGCCTCGATCTTCGCCGTTTCCATCGTCCCCCTCTCCGTCGCCTACTATATCTGCGAAGGGTTGGGTCTCGAGTCCGGAGTCGATAAGCGCTTCAACGAGGCGCCGGCCTTCTACTGGCTCTTTACCGGCCTGATCGTCTTCAGTGCCCTTATTGTCATGGTCCTCAGAGAGTCCACGCAGGTTCCCATCATCCTGATGGCGCAGGTGGCCAATGGCATCCTGCTGCCCTTTGTTCTGATCTTCATGCTGCGCTTGTCGAATCGCGTCGATTTGATGGGCGCGCACAAGAACCGGCGGGCGTTCAATATCATCGCTTGGACCACGAGCATTGTGATGATTGTTTTGACGGCTCTCCTCCTCGTGAGTTCTTTCTTCCCCGGCCGTCTCCCGGTATGAGCCGGACTTTCGGTCAGTTCCCCGATGAGTGCGAGATTCCGCCGACGCCAACAACCTTGCGATGAGTGGGGCGCTGTGCTAACGTTTCGCTTTGCGAGGTAAATCTCTTTTTGATCTTGCAGGCCGCGGTGAAAACAGAACTCCTGGAAGCCGATCTTCTGGCGCAAATAGACCTTGACCGGCTTCCCCAGCACATCGCCGTCATCATGGACGGCAACGGCCGCTGGGCGAAGCGCAGACGCCTGCCGCGCATCGCCGGCCATCGCGCCGGAATCCGGGCCGTCCGCCAGGCCGTGGAAGCCTGCGCGCGCCTCGGCGTTCCGTACCTCACTCTCTACGCCTTCTCCATCGAGAACTGGAAGCGCCCCCATACCGAAATCAAATTGCTGATGGCGTTGCTGCGGGAATACCTTCGCAAGGAGATCGCCGAACTCAACCGGCAGAATATCCGGCTGGCGGTCATTGGCCGTGTGAGCGAGCTGCCCAAGGCCGTGCAGGCGGACTTGCAGACGGCGATCGGAAAAACTCAGCGCAACTCGGGCATGCGCCTGACCCTGGCGCTCAATTACGGCGCGCGCGCGGAGCTGATTGACGCCGTCCGGGCTCTGGCGGAACAACTGAGCCACAACGGGTCCGTGCCCATCGATGAGGCCACCTTCAGCCGCTACCTTTACACTCATGACGTGCCGGACCCCGACCTTCTGATTCGCACCAGCGGAGAATTGCGGCTGAGCAACTTCCTCCTGTGGCAGGTAGCCTACTCTGAAATCTGGGTGACCGAAACGCTTTGGCCGGACTTCACGCAGATGGACCTGTTTCGCGCCAT
>CAZTHM010000447.1:0-3118 GCA_964613505.1 uncultured Acidobacteriota bacterium
GGAGAGGTTTTCGAGTGGCAGCACGGCGATGGATTCAATCCTGGGTGCGGGCGTGGCGGCCCGAAGCCCCACGGCGGTAAGCAGTCGGTCGCGCAGGCCAGCGACGTTGAGGGCGAGGAGAACAGCCACGATGGCTACGACCGCTGCCGCGGCGACCGCGACAATCCGCCGCTTTTGCAGGGGCGCCGCTTGCCCCGCCCCTACGTCCCGTAGCGCCGGCATCCTGCCGGCCGCTTTGCTTGCCGCCTGGAAGGCGGCGCTACGATCCACCGGCGCTACAGGATAAATGAATCGATACCCCCGCCGCGCCAGCGTCTCGACGAAGCGCGGATTATCGGCCGAATCCCCCAGCGCCTCGCGAATCTTGTTGATCGCCTTGTTGAGCCCGTGCTCGAAGTCCACAAACGTGTCCGTGGACCAGAGCGCCTTCTGCAACTCCTCGCGCGTGACGATCTCGCCCGGATGCTCGAGCAGCATGGCCAGGACTTTGAAGGGTTGCTCCTGGAGCTTGACCTTGCTGCCGTTCCGGCGCAGTTCCCCCGCCCGAAGGTCAACCTCAAAGACGCCGAAGCGCACTTGGTGCGCCGAGCTGATGGGAGCGGGGTCCATGACCAATCCTGGTCGAACCTCAGCCAGAACCGAAAGACCAAAACGCTGGGCTTAACGAGATTCGAATAAGTGAAAGGGAGTCTACCATTGAGACAGCCATTGTCAACGCCGCGCGGGTATTGCATTCGCAACGAGGGCGACCCACCACGGGAACAGCATCTCGGACAGACAACAAGGGATTTCACTTGAGGAGTGGCAACATGGCCTTAAACTCCGGCGTGGCGCTCTTGGCAAGCAGTTCGTAAATCATCATCTCCGTGGAGCTGATGACGGCGCCGGCGCGCTCCATTCGATTCAACCCGATTTCCCAATTCTCTTTCGTCCGCGAGGAAGTCGCATCGGCCGCCACATGGACTAGGTAGCCGGCTTCCATCGCGCCCAGCGCCGTCTGCATGACGCAGATGTGACTCTCCACACCGGCAATCAGAAGGGATCGAGCGTCCGGCGTGCGGAGCTTCAGTTGCCGCAGAAAATCAGGCTCGCCAAAGCAGCCGAAACTAGTTTTTTCAATGGGAACGACGCCGGGCGCGAACTGTGCAATTTGAGGGATGATGGTCCCCAAGCCCTTGGTGTAATGCGAAGTCAGCACAGTGGGGATATCCAAAACCTGGGCCAGATGAAGGAGAAGCTGCGTGTTCCGAATCACGCGCTCGGCCTCAAAAATCGCGCGGACTAGCTTGGCCTGAAGGTCCAACACCAGGAGCGCAGCGGTTTCGCGTCCGAGCAGTTGAGCGTGGGGAGTCTGATTGATGGCCATGGGATATACTCCGGGGTTCCAGTGATACGTTCCAGGCGCGAAGCCGCCGCCGGAATTGATGCTTTGCAGGACCGAGGATTATAACAGCACTGAATGCACCTGCGGGCTGCGTGCGATTGGCCTTTGCGTTCCCGAGCAGGGTTCGCTATAAAGACTGGCAGGGCGCGGGCGTCACGTAGATGATCCAAAGCTGTCGACAGAATCGATGACGCCGCCGCGCTCGTCTTGGGAGGATCAAACCATGCCCGGTCCGGACATTCGCAAGAAATTCGCTGCCAAGAAAGTGCACCGCGGCACGCAAGTGCTCTTCGGCGAGCGGCAGCACCTTCAGGAGGTTCTGCGGTCTGTGCAGCAAGCTCGGCTGCCGCGCGCGCGCAAACAAAGCGAGGTTCGACAGCTCAAATCCCTGATCCGCGCGCGCACTGAGGAACTCAACCGGATCAACTCGGCATGGGACCGGAAATATCGGAAGGCGCAGAATCCCGCCACGACCTCTCGAGACTTGCTGCGCTTGGCGGTCACCCTTCCGCAGGATGATTTCCTCCTGGCCCGCGTCTTAACCGAGCACGCCCAAGCTCCTGCCGAACTGCTTGAGCATTTGGCTTCGCATCCCTACTCCGCCGCGCGCGAGAACGTGGCGCGGCATCCGCACACCCCGACCAACGTTCTGCGGCGGTTGGCAGAAGATCCGAGCGAGCCGCTGTGGTTCCTGGTGGCCTGCAATCCTTCCACCCCCGACGACCTGCGCGTCGAACTTCGGGCGCGGATGAAGCCAATTCCGTGATAGCTGGTTCCTCCCGAAATTACGGTTCCCGAGGGGGCGGACTCCACCCTTTGGCCTGCCGCCAATTTGGTCTGATTGGCTCTTTACAATGCACATCATAGGCATTAGATTGGACTGGTACTCCAGACCACCGAGGTGGCGATCATGCTTCTTACCCTGGATACTAGCCTCCACAAACCGCTTTACGTTCAGATTCGAGACCAGATCCGCGAACGCATCGTTTCCGGCGCGCTGAATTCCGGCGACCGCCTGGAACCCAGTCGCGAGCTGGCCAAGCGTCTGGGCGTGCATCGCACCACGGTCAGCAACGCCTACGCCGAGCTGGAAGCCGAAGGATTGATTCAGGGGACGGTAGGCCGCGGCACATTCATTTCTCCGCTCGCCACGACCTTGCGGGGAGCGGGTTCCGCGCGCCGCCGCGCCACGAGTGATTTCTACTGGGACAGTTTTTTCTCGACGGAGTTACAAGACGATTCCCTCGGCCGCCTCATGGCGAGCGCTTCCGAGCCGGGCGCGATTTCATTTGCGGCCACGCACAGTTCGCTCGAGCTGAGCCCGGTGGATTTGGTCCGCCGCGCCCTGGACGCGGTGATGCGGCGCGAGGGCGCGCACCTGTTGCAATACGGTTCGAGTGACGGCTACCCGCCGCTCAAGCGCTACCTGCAATCCCGCCTGCGGCGCGACGGCATCGCGGTGGAACTCGACGAGTTGCTTGTCACCAACGGCTGCCAGCAATCGCTCGATCTGGTTCGCCGCACGCTGGTTGCGCCGGGCGATACGGTGGCTTGCGAGAATCCCACCTACACCGGCCTCTGGCACGTTTTCGATTCTCCCGGAGTGCGGCTGACGGGCGTACCGGTGGGCGCGGAGGGCATGGACCTGGATTTTCTCGAGGCGGTGCTCGACCAGAACAAAGTGAAACTGATTCTGACCAGCCCCAATTTTCAGAATCCCACCGGCGGCACCAT
>CAZTHM010000448.1:0-3100 GCA_964613505.1 uncultured Acidobacteriota bacterium
GACGCCCATCGGCGAGGAGGAAGATTCGCACCTCGGAGATTTCATCGAGGACCGCGGCGTGATTTCGCCCGCCGAGGCGGTCATCAACATCAACCTCAAAGAACAGACCGAGTCGGTGCTGAAGACCCTTACGCCGCGCGAAGAAAAGGTCATCAAGATGCGCTTCGGCCTGGACGATGGCAGCGAGCACACGCTGGAAGAAGTCGGCCAGAGCTTTGCGGTGACCCGCGAGCGCATCCGCCAGATCGAGGCCAAGGCCCTGCGCAAACTCCGCCACCCGTCGCGCAGCCGCAAACTGCGCGCCTTTCTGGACGCCACCGTGCGCGAGTAACCGCCCCGTACCGGAATCGCGGACTTACGAATACAACCACACTAATTCATGTTACGGGACTGTCTCTGTAGCGCCGCCATCCTGGCGGCTTAGGCCGGGTGGAAGCCGGCGCTAAAAAGGGAGCGGTAACCTCGCGTCAGTCCGACCCGAAGCGGAAGACGTGCTCGAATTGCAGTTGCAGGATGATGCCGTAGCGCGGCGTGGCTGAGTTCAGTCCGATGGGAAACGAAACGCCGATTTCGAAGAGCCGCATTTTCCGCGTCAGAAATCCGTAGCGAATCCCCGGAGCGAAGAGCGACAAGGTGGCGGCGGACTTTTGCACCGGAGTGTCCAATTCCAGGCTCTCTTCCCGGCCTACGCCATACTCGAAAAACAGGTGGACGTCGTGATGGTTCGGCCCGCGATCTTTTTCGAGCGGCCGAAAAACCAGCGCCGTGGCCCCGAAAACGTTGTGGAGATTGAAGTGCCGCTGGGTACCGGCGAGTCCGGGCCGCACCGAAGGGAAGAACGCGTAGTTCACGGAGGCGTACATGAAGACCGGCCCGCCCCAGTCTTTCGCGGCGGCGAGGTCCCAGGCGTAGCCCACCTCGCCGTTGCCCGTCCCGTAGGCGACTCTGCCGGTCGGGAGGATCACTTGCGGTCCCGTCGCCAGAGTAATCGGCGAGGAAGACTCCTGCAGCAGTCGGTAACGGACTCCGACCACCGAATCCGCCAGCGCAAACGTGGACGTGAGCTGCTGCTGCCCCAGGCGGTCGCGCTCGCCTTCGGCGGAGAGAATCACGTCCAGCTCCCAGCGGTCCGTCAGGCCCCACTCCGTGCGCAATAGGCTGCCGTACTCGGCATGCTGAAGGATACTGCCGCCCACGTTGGAGCGCCGGGAATTCCACGCGTTGGGGAAAATGAACTGGATCGAATTCTGCTTCTGCGTGAAGGGGCCGCCGGTGATGAAGGCGAAATCGGGCTCCTCGGGCTCCTGGGGCTGATCCTCGGCGCAAGCCGCCGGTGAAAGCGCCGTCACCGCCAGGAGCAGCGCCAGCGCGAGCCAGATCCGGCCGGGCCACGAACTCTGAGGAACACAGTCCAGCAAGGGGCGACCCATCGCCGCTCCGGAGTTCGACTTCCAGCCCGATATACCCGCCAAGAATGAGCGTTCACCCGATCCCAGCCGCGCGATAGTAATTCTCACCATTCCGCGCCCCGTAAGAGATTAACAGTGCTTAACCCTAGAAGTTAACCTAGATTAATGAATCTTGTCAATCAAGATGCGCGTTCTCGCCTGAGCGGCCCTGGAGGCGTTATGGGAGCGACTGCAGAAAGGTCACGAGTTGCCAGAGTTGCTGATCGGGAAGCCTCGACCAAGCCGGCATGCCACCTCGGAGATTCCCGTTCTTCAAGAACCACAACATCGCCCCGGGCGTGGCGGTCTGCACCTGGGGCGAGAACAGGCTGGGAGCATCCTCCCGGCCTTTGGCATCCGCTCCGTGACAGGAGGCGCAATGCCGCGCGAAGAGCTTCTTCCCCGCCTGGAGGGCTTCCGGTTTTCCGGCGTAAGGATTCTGGAGCGATTGCACCTTCGCCGGAGCGTCGGCCAGGGTGGGATCGTTGTAGGTCTTCCGGGGTTTTTTCGCGGTAAGACCGAGCGGCAAGCAGGCGATCACTGCCGCGAGAACTATCTTGGAGATCGGCTTCAGCATAAGTTCATCCTCAAGAAACTGAAAATCAGCGGAACATCTGGCGCAGCTTGCGGCCGAATCCCGCGAATTCGTGGCTCACGCTCACGCGCAAGATAAACGGGTGCGCCAGGTCGCTCACGCCAAAGCCCGGTGAAAGGCGCAACGTCATTCCGTTGCTCATCTGCCAGGCGAGCACCGGCGCCACATAATGCGACGGGCCGGAGAAACCGAAATCGTGCCAGGTGCCGAGGCCGCCGTAAACCTCCAGGCCGGCGACAAGATTCTCCCGGCAAAAGTTGCACGGCCGGGGTGAGGCTTCGAGCGCCAAGGGCCGGCTGAATCCGAAGGCGTAGCCGAATTTCCAGGGTTTGTTGCTCAGGTTTTTCTCGGCGATGAAGTTCTCCGAGACGTTCCAGCCCTTGAAGTTGCTGGACAGAATCAGCTTGGTCTCGATCTCATTCTCAATCTCCTGCCGGGTGTGGGCGTTGGGCTCGGCGTGTTCCTCTTCCGGACCGAAACCGACGATCTCCTTCATGGCTTTATCGGCCTCGCTGATTCTTTCGTATTCGACGTAAAGGACAGGGTTGATCCAATGCTCGCGCATCAGGGGGCGAAAACGGTTTTCCCAGCGGAAGCCCGTAAAAATGGTGCTGTCACGGCGCGTGCTCTGAGAGTCCAGATAGAGTTCAGTGGTCCACCAACCCTTCACGCCGTACTCGAATTCCGTCGTCGAGCCCACAAAGCCATTGGTCTGCTTGGGAAATCCAATGACCGGGTTGAAGGCTACTTCCAGATTGCCCGGCTCCTCCATCTGGTGGTCGTAGGTGACGAAATAGGGGCGCTCGGCCCACGCCAGCCGGGCCGGACATAGAAAAGCGAAAGCCGACAGGAGAATCAGGGTTACAGAAGGCATCTTGGCAGGTTTCATGAAGGCAGCTCCAGTTGCATGTTATTTGCATTTATGACAAACCTTGAATTATTGGTTCATTACGGACCCTTTGGAAACGGACTAATCGTTGCGAGGGTGCATAAGTTAGATGCAACATAGTTGCATCTAGAAAAAGCACTTTACGCCCCTCGCTTAACCATTGTCAAG
>CAZTHM010000449.1:0-3079 GCA_964613505.1 uncultured Acidobacteriota bacterium
TCGCCGGGAATGCGCTGCTCGGCCAGGCCGAAATCCTGCGAGCGGTGCTCGACCAGCTTGTCGATCTCCTCGAAGCTCGCCTCGTCAAAAAGCAATTCCAGGCGCTCGCGCGCCGCGAGCTTGCCCTCGGCGTGTTGCCGCGCGCGGCGCTCCTCGCCGCCTCCGGCTTCCGCCGCGGCGTTGCGCCGTCGCAGTTCTTCGAGTTTTTCCTGCAAAGACATGGAAATTGATCCATTGATTCATTGAGTCATTGGTTCATTGAAATAAGAGCCTTAAGCCAGGCAATGGTAAAATGAATAAATGAATCAATGATTCAATTCTTTAATTCCCGACCACTCCTCGCAGGCAAAGATGGAATTTGTCGGCTGCTTGGGATCGTACTTGATGCTCGCCGTGTGGCCGGGAAAGGTTTGCGCGGCGGCCGCGAGTTCCGGCAGCCCCGAAATATTCTGGGCAACCTCGTAGATGACGCCAGCGACTTCGTACTTGTACACAACCAGGCGCCCATGTCCCGTCGCAGCATCCGGGTCGACGATGTCCACGATATTTCCGACCGTGATGCGCCCGCGGCGGTTGACATCGAGGCGGCGAAGGCGTTCGATTTCATCCGGACTCTTCCGACGCCAACGCAGGCGCGCCAGCGTCCAGGCTCCCAGCGCGGCCGCCGTCGCTGCCACCGCCAGGCCGAATGTGAGGCCGAGCGTTGGGTTCACTGAACCTTGGCCTTCTCCCAATCTTTCAAGAACTGGTCGAGCCCCTTGTCGGTCAAGGGATGTTTGAAGAGTTGATCGAACACTTTGTACGGCATGGTGGCGACGTCCGCGCCCGCCTTGGCGGCGTCCACCACGTGTAACGGATGGCGCAGCGACGCGGCCAGCACTTGGGTCTTGTAGCCGTAATTGCGATAGATCGTCACGATGTCGTGAATCAAATCCATGCCGACGTGCGCGATATCGTCGAGGCGGCCGAGGAAGGGGCTGACGTAGGTGGCGCCGGTCTTGGCCACCAGCAGCGCCTGCGCCGGCGAGAAGACCAGCGTGACGTTCACCCGGATGCCGTCGCCGACCAGAATCTTGGCGGCTTTGAGGCCCGCCTTGGTGGTGGGTACTTTCACCACCACCCACGGGTGAAGTTTCGCCAGTTCGCGGCCCTGCACGCACATGCCTTCTGTGTCCGTGGCGGTGACTTCGGCGCTGACGGGCCCTTTGACGATTTCGCAGATCTCCACGATCCGCTCTTTGAATTTCGCGCCCTCTTTGGCGATCAGCGAAGGATTCGTCGTCACGCCATCGAGCAATCCGATCGCGGCGGCCTCGCGGATTTCATCCAGGTTGGCGGTGTCGAGAAAGAATTTCACTGCTTGCTCCTTTCAAAAGAAATGCCCGGAGGATTCACTTCGATTATAACACTTGGCGTACGGGCCGACGAGGCTTGCAGGGGCACGCGCCGCGGCGGCCTCAACGCGTCTCAGCCTGGACTTCTTCCGAGGGCGCGCTCTCGTTATTTGCCAGGTCGAGCGCCGTCACGCGATAGAAATACCTGCGGCCCGCCGGCACAGAAGCGTCGCGGACGATCGGCGTGCGCACGATTTCCTGATTGATCTTCTGGGCCACGCCACCTTCCTCGCGCCGGTAGACGTTGTAGCCGGCGAGGCCGGGCTCGGAGTTGGCTGTCCAGATCAACTCGATGGCGTCGGTGGTGTACACCGCGCTCAGGCCGCGCGGGACGGCGGGTGGGAAGAGGTCTCGAGGCGTGATTTCGACCGTCTGCGATTCTTCGCTTTCCGCGACGCTTCCATCCTGCTTCGCGACGGCAGTAACTGTATAGATATAGGTGTGGTCAAACTCGAATCCCACGTCGCGATATTCCAGGCCGGAAACTTCTCCCCGTATTTGAAAAGAGCCGGGCTTCCCAGTTGGGCTCCGGTAAATGCGATAAGCGGAGAGATTCGTTGCCGGTTGCCCGCTGAGGGTTTCCGCCGGCGCCGGCCAGCTCAGGGCCAGAGCATGTTCTTCGGTGTGAACCTGAAGGTTCGCGGCAGGAAGCGGAACATCAACCAAGATCATCTGCACCACATTCGAGAGATCGCTCTCCGCCGCACGGCGCCGGAAGCCGCGCGTGAGCGTGCGCACGCCAAACGCGAAAGTTCCGCCGCGCTGCTGGTGAAACTCGTCGCTCGAGAGGGTGAACGGGAAAACCACTTTCTCGTCCTGCTTGACCCGCGCCAGCTCCTCTCCGAGCAGCACCTTCCAGGGGCCGAGCGCGCCGGCCGCCGCCGGTCCTTGTTGTCCTGGGGGAAAGACGGCGCGGAGGATTTCCACTTCGAGCGGCTTGGTCAGCCGCTCGCCGTCCGGGGCAAGTTCTGGAAGGGAGAACGTCAATTCCAGTGTCCGGCCGCGTTGCGAAACCACCAGATCCCCGATCGCGACAGGCTGCTCGATTCGTGGCGGATGCGGAGGGCCCTGCACCCCACACGCAGGAAAAAGGCATGCGGCACAAATTGCAGTGAGGATGCTAAGAGGACCCGGGGGGTCGGCGCGGCGAGGTGTGCGGCTCACAAGATGTACCGGCTGAGGTCCTGGTTTTTGACGATATCGGCCAGTTGTTTCTGAACGTATTCGGCGTCGATGCGCACAACTTTCATTTTCAGGTCCGGGCCCTCGAAGGAGATCTCGTCCAGCAACTTTTCCATGATGGTGTGCAGCCGGCGCGCGCCGATATTTTCTGTCTGCTCGTTCACCAGGGCGGCGTACTTGGCGATCTCTTCCAGCGCGTCGTCGGTAAACGAGAGCTTAATCTCCTCGGTTTCGAGCAGCGCGGTGTATTGCTTGACGAGCGCGCTCTTGGGTTCTTTAAGAATGCGGATGAAATCCTCGACGCTCAGCGTGTGCAGCTCGACGCGGATGGGGAACCGTCCCTGGAGTTCGGGGATCAGGTCGGAAGGCTTGCTGACGTGGAACGCGCCCGCGGCGATGAACAGGATGTGGTCGGTGCGCACCATGCCGTAGCGCGTGTTCACCGTGGTGCCTTCGACGATGGGCAGGATGTCCCGCTGAACGCCTTCGCGTGAGACATCGGG
>CAZTHM010000450.1:0-3061 GCA_964613505.1 uncultured Acidobacteriota bacterium
CGCCCGCGCCACACTGCATCCGTGCTGGAAGTTCATGCCGAACTTCGGCGGAGGCTTTCGCAATCCCCGTCTCGGCTCCAGGCTCGGAGGACGATTTCTGGCGGGTTCATCGCGTGGACCTTCCATTCTCGTTAGCAGCATGTATAATGCTTGGTCTTTTGGGGCCCGCATTGCGATACCTGATCCTCAGCGATATACACTCGAATCTGGAGGCCTTGGACAAATGCCTCGAACTGGCCAAGGGAAAGTACGACCACATCCTTTGCCTGGGCGACTTGGTGGGCTACGGACCCGATCCCAACGGCGCCATCGAGCGCATCCGCCCGCTCGCCAAGATCATCATCCGGGGCAACCACGACAAGGCTTGCTCGGGCCTGACCGACGCCGAGGAATTCAACCCCTTGGCGCGCATTGGCACAGAATGGACCCGGTCTGCTCTAACGCCGGAACACATCGAATACCTGCGCTCCCTTCCCGAAGGGCCGGCCGAGGTCGATTGGTTCCTGATTGTTCATGGCTCGCTTCACGACGAGGACGACTATATGCTCGGTCCCGCCCAGGCGCTCCCGGAACTCCGCAACCTCAGCGTGCTGGCGGTGTGCTTCGGCCACACGCATTACCAGGGCGGCTTCATGCTTGCACCCAAGGGCCGATTTCAGTCGATTCGTTCGACGTCCAAAAATGACGGCCTCACAATGACGCTACAGATTGACGATGGAGGGCGCTATTTGATCAATCCCGGCTCGGTGGGACAACCACGCGATGGCGATTGGCGGGCCGGCTTCGCCATCCTCGACGCGGACAAATACCAAGTCGACTACTACCGGACCCCCTACGACCTTCCCGCCACTCAACAGAAAATGCGCAAGGCCGGATTGCCCGACCCGCTCATCAAGCGGTTGGAATACGGGCGGTAGGCCGATTCTTCCCTTGGACTATCCTCCGGATCGCGGGACGACCCGACAATTCCGATTAGAACTGAACCGAAGTGGGTTTGATAGCGGGCGGCGCCTGGTTCCAATCCATCGGCATGTGCTCGAAGGAGACCTGGAAGGCGCGAGTCTCGCCGGGTTTGAGGGGAAGCATTTGAGAAGCAACTGGACGCGCCGTTTCGCGCAACACAACCTGACCCAGGGTATCTACGAAGGTCATCTCCAGGTCAAGCTGGCGGATTGTTTTTGTTCCTTTGTTCGTCACTTTGGCATCGAGATAGGTCACCGTATGACCGAGGAAATTCTCCGCGGCGCTCATATTGGCGTCAGTGATGACGATTTGAGCCAGGAGAGCTTTCTGCTCTTCACTTTGAATCAGACGAGAGGGAGAGGGCTGCGATCCGCCTCGGTTGAGCAGCAAAGCCACCGTGACCACCACAGCCAACGCCGCGGCGGCAGACAGGATGTACACGGAGCTGGAGCGTTCCTCAGCCACAGTGCTTCCGGAAATGGAAACCGCAAACTCGAAACTGGAAACTGGAAAACCGGCCGAGACGATTATTGCCAGTTTCGAGTTTCCAATTTCCAGTTTCGACTCTCGCGCGGTCACGTTCCCGCTACGGTCAGACCACCTACGAGCAGCGTGGGTGCGGCAACCGAACTGCGAAACTCGAGGTCGGAACCGATCGCTTCAATCTGATTCAGCATTTCTGCGAGGTTGCCGGCAATCGTGACCTCTTCCACGGGAAACGCGAGTTCACCGTTCTCGATCCACATTCCTGCCGCGCCGCGCGAATAGTCACCGGTCACAATGTTCACGCCGAAGCCGATTAACTCGGTTACGTAGAATCCGTTTTTCACGGAGCGCACGATGTCCTGGGACGATTGGGTGCCGGCGGCGAGGTAGAAATTCTTAGGTCCGACCGACGGCGGCCCGGCGATGCCGCGAAAAGCGTTGCCCGTGGTCTTCAGGTTGAGCTTGCGCGCCGTATAGCAATTGAGCAGGTAATTCCGGAGTTCTCCCCTTTCGATGACCGGCGTGGTCGACGCCGGCACACCCTCGTCGTCAAAAGGCCTGGACCCGAATCCTGCCGGACGCAGCCCATCGTCGAGGACCGTGACGTTCGCGCTGGCAACACGCTGGCCCAGCTTGCCGGTCAGGAACGACGCGCTGCGATAGATGGCGTCGCCGCGCACTGCCTCAAACACGTGGCTGAGAATCGAACGTGCAGTCTCGGGATCAAAGATGACCGGCACACGACACGTGGAGACCTTGCGAGCATTCAGCTTGCGCAGGGCGCGCTCGGCCGCCTTGCGGCCCACGGCTTCCGGGTCTTCCAAGCCCGCGGCGCGCCTCGAAACCGAATACCAATAATCGCGCTGCATACTGCCGTTCTGGGCAATAGGTGCGACCGAGACGGCGCAGTAGGATGTCCGGTAGCTGCCGGCGAAGCCCAGCGAATTTGCGTAGGCTTTCGTGCCCCAGCTCGCCTCGAACCAGGCGCCCTCGGAATTGCGGATGCGGGGGTCAGCAGCGAGTGCGGCCTCTTCAGCGCGTCGCGCAAACCCGATGCGATCGTCGGTGGAAAGCTCAGCGACATCCTGCGAGTACAGCTCCAGATCTCCCGCGTGGGAACCCAGCAATTCCGCCGGGGGCAGGCCGCTTGCAGGGTCTTCGGACGTGACCTTGGCCATGGCCAGCGTCCGGTCCACAAGCCTTTCGAGTGAGGAAGGCGAGAAGTCGCTTGAGTACGAAGTGGCGCTGCGCGCGCCAGCGAAAACCCGCAGCCCCAGCGACTTCGATGCCGCTTCCTTCAGGCTCTCGATCTTCCCTAAGCGGAGGACGGTCGAGAATTCGTCCGCCTCGCGCAGAATGACATCGGCAGATGAAGCGCCGGCGCGCGTCGCCCGTCCGACTAAATCCGCGGCGATTTGTTCGAGGGAATTGTAGGACATTGCTCGTCAAAGCTGGACGAAAGGTTAAAGTGTAAAGGCTAAACAATAAACAAATCGCACGTGTTGCTTACGCACTTCATCCTTTATCCTTCATCCTTCACACTTCATTGGAACGACTGCACATTACGAGGCGCCGTCCCGCCCACGGTCAACCGGCTGATCTTGAGGGTGGG
>CAZTHM010000451.1:0-3056 GCA_964613505.1 uncultured Acidobacteriota bacterium
ACGCGCATGGCGGGCCGGGACACCTCTGGGTCGGCCGGAGCCGTGGGGGCGGGGTTGAAACCGGCCCCCAGATCCAAGGCCCATCCTGTGCGATCAGCGAGTAGCGCCCCGATTAATCGGGGCGCGAAGTAGCGCCGCCATCCTGGCGGCATACCAAGGCCGGCTGGAAGCCGGCGCTACAGACTGGCGGCGGCTGGTCAGAGCGAGTAAACTCACAAGCATCTCGGAGCTTTCAAGGCGGAGCTCACTGCCGGAATTGGAGATGCCCATGCCGAACCATGCCGCAAGAACGGTCCTCTGCGTCCTGAGCCTGGCGTTTTCGCTCGCGGCGGCGGAACTTCCGCCCAACCGCTGGGTCGAGGTGCGCAAGGACGCGACGGGCGGGCGGCGCGGCTCCGCCGTTCGCTACGTCCCCGAGGCGCGAGCCTTCTTCCTCTGGGGCTTCATGAACGACAACTACGAGCTGCTGCAAGAATTCCCGCTCATGGAAGTCCCCGAGTACGACATGGTCTATTTCGATCCCGCCGGGGGTGCCTGGCGCAACCATCTCCCCAAGCAGCGCGAAGCGCTTTGGAGCGTGAAACTGCCCCTTTCCTATATTCCTAGAACCTATGCTGGTATTACCTCTGGAGGCGAGCGGACGATGCTGCGCAGTCCGACCGACGAAGCGGAAGGAGTCCCCCGGCCGGACCTGAACATCGTGTTCGACCAGGTGACCTACGACCCGGAGCTCAAGGCGCTGGTCTATTTCACCGGCGGGCTCACGGCGGCCTATCGAGTCGCGGACCGCCGCTGGGTTGACCTCGAGCCGATTCACTCTCCGCCTCCCGTGGTGGGAGGTTCGCTGGCGTTTGATCCCGTCCATCACGAGGTTGTGCTTTTCGGCGGCGGCCATGTGGCGGAGAAAAACCCGCAGGGAAAGCTGGTCGGCTACACCGGCACGTGGGTTTACAGCGCGAAAGACCGCGACTGGCGACGCCTCCAGCTCGACCGCGAGCCTCCGCCGCGCCTGAATACGCGGATGGTCTTGGACGCGAAAAACCAGGTTCTCGTTCTCTTTGGCGGCGACGGGCAGAGTCAGTATCTGGCGGACACGTGGGTCTTCGATTTGAAAACCCGCCAATGGAGAGAGTCGAAGGCTGGCGGCGGGCCGCCGGCTCGGGCCGGCCATTTTACCGTCTATGACCCATTAACAGGATGGGTGATTGTCGGGGGAGGTTATAACTTAGTTGATCTGACTGACCTGTGGGCCTACGACGCGGCCGAGGACCGTTGGTGGAAGCTGGGCGGCGAAGTCCCCACCGGCTTCACCATCACGGCCGACATCGCGGCGGACCTGGGCTTGATTGTCCTGGTGACCAACACCCAGAAGCCCGGCGACACGACCGCGTGCAACGTGCTCTATCCGGTGCGGACAACCTACGGATACCGCATCGACCCGAAAAGCATTACGCGAGTTGACGCTCCACCCGGCAGGCAATTACCGATTCCGAAACGTCCACCTTCCGACCATCTGGGCGTGACCAGCGATGCGCAAAAGACCGCGCAAGCCGCGAGGCTCGATGCTCTCGCCGAAAATCGCTGGGTGCTGCTGGGCGAGCCCGGCCTGGCGGCTGCGACGCGGACTTGGGGCTCCGCGACGTTTGATTCGGATCGCGGACAGATCCTTTACTGGGGCGGCGGCCACTGCGGCTATGGCGGTAGCGACGTGGACGGCTACGACATCGCGGCGCACACGTGGCGCAGCCTCGACCGCGTGCCGGAATTTCCCGAGCACACTTGGGACAAGGGAGTTCGCCTGGCGGGAGTGACTTTTCAGGGCGCGCCCTGGACGGAGCACGGCCGCAGGATTTATGCCTACGACCCGGTCAGCCGCAAGCTGGTAATGATGCGCCGCATTCGCCTGACGACGGGTTATGACCCGGAAGGTTTGCGCGATTTTCCCGCGCACTCGGAGGTCGCCCGCGACGCGCTCCTCAACCCGCCGTCTTCCTACGTCAAATACGCCACGTACTCATTCGACCCGGATGCCGGCGAGTGGCAGTTGCTTGGCCCCGCGCCGGTGGGCGTGGACACGCTGGTCACGACGCGCCACGGCGTGATGGGCATCAACGTCAACTGGCCCACCCGCTTGGACGATGCCGGTTACCTGCTCCCCTGGCGCCCGTGGCACGCCAAGCAGGACACGGCCCTCTATCTGTTCAACGCTGCCGAACGGCGCTGGTCGCGGCTCGATGATGGCGGCGCCTCGCCCCAGAATCTCTATGAGATGACGAGCCTCGCCTACGACTCGAAGCGCGACCGCGTTTTCCTGCACGGGGCGGGAGAGAATCAGGATGAGGCTTGGGCGTTCGACCTGCGCGCCCGGCGGTGGGAGAATTTACAACCCCGAGTGGTGGCGCCCTCAGGAGGCCTGCCTCCGCCGGCCAGTCGCGAGGCCGTTTACCTTCCCGACGACGACGTGATTCTTACCGTCGGGCCCAGCCGTGAAGATTCGGCCCAACCTGCGGCGTGGGCTTACAGCGCGGCCGAAAACATTTGGAGAAAGGTGGAGATTCCGATGCCTGCCGGCGTCGCGCCAAGCCAGGTGGGGGGGCAGAATCGCGCCCTGGTGTACGACCCAAAAAGGAATCTGGTTTTTCTGGTCCTCGGAGAACACGGAGATGATGGCAAAGCCAACGTCTATGCCTTGCGCTATCGCCACGCGACCGCGCGCTTTTTGTCCAGCGCCGGCCGCTAACTTGGGTACCGAATCGAGAAGAATTTGGGAGGAATACCCTGCGCGGCAATGTTGAAGCTGGGCGATATTCCTGCTTGACAATACCGCGCAATTGACCTAGATTGAGCGCGTCATAACCTGCGCCCAGTGGCCGAGGAGGCCGTCAATGGGTGCAGGTGTTTTTGTTGATGCTCGTCAGTCGCGAAGAATTCTCGTCAAGCTCCCCGTCAGCCTGATTGTTGATTCGCCCGGCGGCTGGGCGACGCATTCCGCTTCCACTTTGGATCTTTCCGACCGCGGGCTGAGAGTCTCGACCGACGCCCCGCTCACATCCGAG
>CAZTHM010000452.1:0-3052 GCA_964613505.1 uncultured Acidobacteriota bacterium
GCAGGAGTTGGCAACGGCCGTGAACAGGTTGCTCGGGAACCCCGAACTCCGGCACGTTTACGGCGAGAACGGAAGGCAGCGCGTTCTGCAGGAGTTCACGGTTCAGGTTATGGCGGAGCGGACCCGGCGGCTCTACGAAAAAGTTCTCACGGGCTGAGAGGGACTGCGATTCCGGACTAGGAGTTCAATCAGGATGGGCCGGTGAGGCCGGATACAGACCACGCCGCGTTGGCCGTAGGAATTTCGAAGCTACGAGGAGGTGACTATGAATAAAGTGGCACTGATAACCGGCATCACGGGGCAGGATGGCTCCTATCTGGCGGAATTCCTCCTGCAGAAAGGCTACAAGGTCTACGGCCTCATCCGCCGAAGCAGCACAGTGAACTTCGAGCGGCTGGTGCACCTCCAGGACAGGATCGAGCTGATCCCCGGAGATCTCCTCGACCAGAGCTCCCTGGTCAGCGCGCTTAAGCAGTCTCAGCCCCAGGAAGTCTACAATCTTGCTTCCCAGTCCTTTGTGCCGACTTCCTGGAACCAGCCGGTGCTGACCGGTGAGTTCACGGCCTTGGGCGTTACAAGGATGCTGGAGGCGATCCGCCTGGTCGATGCCGGGGTTCGATTCTACCAAGCTTCCTCGAGCGAAATGTTCGGCATGGTCCGCGAATCTCCCCAAAACGAAGACACGCCTTTCTATCCACGCAGCCCTTACGGCGTGGCCAAGCTCTACGGTCATTGGATCACGGTTAATTATCGGGAAAGCTACAACCTCTTTGCCATTTCGGGGATTCTCTTCAACCACGAATCGCCTCGTCGCGGCCTCGAATTTGTTACCCGCAAGGTGACGTATGGAGCGGCGCGAATCAAGCTCGGCATTCAGAAAAAGCTAAGGATGGGCAACCTGGACGCCGAGCGCGATTGGGGATATGCCGGCGATTACGTGGAAGCCATGTGGCTTATGCTGCAGCAGGAAAAACCAATCGATTATGTGATTGCCACCGGGGTCACGCATTCCGTACGGCGGCTACTCGAAATCGCTTTCGGGTGCGTGGGCCTGGATTACCGCGAACATGTCGAGATTGACCCGTCACACTTGCGCCCTGCGGAAGTTCACCACTTACGCGGCGACTACTCCAAAGCGGAGCGGGATTTGGGATGGCGACCCAAGGTCAGTTTCGAGGAATTGATCAGCATGATGGTCGGCGAGGACTTGACGCGGCTTCGCCAGGCCTCCCCGGCCCGCTCGAAGACGGAGACAGCGCCGTGAGAACCTTCGTTACGGGCGGCGCGGGCTTTGCGGGTTCCCACTTAAGCGAGCACCTGCTGGAACTTGGCCACGAAGTTACAATCCTTGCCGCGGAGCAAGAAAATCTTACCAACATCGCCCACTTTCCGGATCGCGTTCGGGTGGAGCGCGCTGATCTTCGCGACTCAGTTCGTCTCTTCGCGATTGTCCGCGATGCGGCTCCCCAGTTTGTCTACCACTTGGCGGCGTTGTCGTCAGCCTCGGGTTCCGTTCAGAACCCAGGTTTGACCTATGGAGTGAACCTGATGGGGACCTTGAATCTGCTGCTTGCCTGCCGCCAAAGGGCGCCAGACTGCCGCTTTCTCTTTGTCAGTTCATCGGAAGTTTACGGTGCGGTGAGTGAGAGAGAGTTGCCCATCCGCGAGGAGACGCCCCTTCGCCCTGCCAATCCCTATGCCGGGAGCAAGGCGGCTGGAGAGTTGCTGGCCGGCCAGTTCTTTCGGAGTTATGGGCTGGGGGTGATTTGCGTGCGGCCCTTCAATCACACCGGCCCCCGGCAGTTAGAGGGGTTCGTCTGTTCGGATTTCGCGCGCCAGCTCGCCGAGATCGAACTGGGTTTGCGGCCCCCCGCCCTGACTGTCGGGAATATCAAAGTGAGCCGCGATTTCAGCGATGTGCGGGATATTGTCCGCGGTTACCGACTGCTCCTGGAAGGGGGCGAACCAGGAGAGGTTTACCAGCTTGGTTCGGGTCGGGCTGTCCCCATCGAAGAAATCCTGCAGATTCTGGTGGGGATGACCTCGAAACCGGTGGAGGTGATTGTGGACCCGTCACGGGTCCGACCTGGCGAGGCTCCGGCTTTGTGGGGCGATACCGCCAAGGCCGAACGGGCCGTGGGATGGAAACGCCAATACGATTTGAAGACTACCCTGCGAGATTTGTACAGTTATTGGAGAGAGAGGCTGCGCGCGGGGGCCGCTTCGACATCGAACCTCCAGAAGTCCCAGACCAGCAGAGAGTCGCCTTGAAGGGCGATCAGGAAAAGCCTTCGGAGCCGATCGAATTTCGGCGGGCGCTCGTCACCGGGGCGGGTGGCTGCATCGGGCAAGGGCTGGTTAAGCGCTTGGTCGCGGAAGGATGCCAGGTCAATGCGCTCGACCTGAGCCCGACGGGGTTACAGCAACTTGCCAGGAGCGTTGGGGAGGGGACTGTCCAACTGATTCGGGGTGATTTGAATGACGAAGCGGTCATAGGCCGTGCGGTCGAGGGCGTTGAAGCGGTGTTTCACGCCGCGGCCAAGGTTCACTCCATTCCGCGCAATTCCGCCGAGGAAGCAGAGTTTTTCCGGATCAACGTTGGCGGCACCGAGAACCTGCTGCGGGCCTGCCAGGCGCGCCCTTTGCGCGCCTTCATCTTTTTCAGCACGATTGCAGTTTACCGCGCCGGCGAAGGATCTCCATTCACCGAAGCGACCCCTCTGAGGCCCGAGAACGCCTACGCGAAAAGCAAGGTCGAGGCGGAGCGGAAGGTCATGGAATTGTGCCAGCAAGATGGAATGCGGCCGACGGTCTTTCGCATGAGTCTGGTCTACGGGGAGGGCGAGCGGGGCAATTTCATCCGAATGCTGAGCGGGGTTGAGTCGGGCCGATTCCTGCTCCTCGGAGAAGGCGAAACGCAGAAGAGCATGGTTTACGTGGGCGACGTTGTTGAGGCTGCCCTGCTGGCAGCTCGGAACCGGGCGGCTTGGGGGCAGACTTTTGTCTTATCGGACCCTTCGCCTTATCCGCTTCGGCAGGTTGTGGAGACGCT
>CAZTHM010000453.1:0-3041 GCA_964613505.1 uncultured Acidobacteriota bacterium
TGTATCTTGGCCATCGAGAATCGGCTCCTGAATCATTCTAGAGTCTCACTCGATGCCAGTCAAACTGACACGTGATGTGTGAAAGCGAGTTTGAACTGGACGCAGCCAAGGGGTACAATAAATGGCGCCATGACGTTCCGAGTTTTTCTATGCTCCAGCCTTGACCCCAGCGAGCAAGCCTTGCCTTGGCGCTTGCAGACCCTCGCAGCTGCGCATGGCATCGAGATGTACGTCCCCCCTCGTCCGCCTGTCTCGCCGGCCCGCAGAAGGTCTGACGAGATTCCAAGGGCGATAGACCGCTCGGATTGTGTCCTGGCCATTATCACGGCCAAAGCAAGTGCCAGCGTTCAGGAAGAGCTTCGGTATGCCCTGTCGAAGGGGAAACTCGTGATCCCGATTGTGCACTCGGATTTGGCGAGGCACCCCCTCCTCGCACAGTTTCCCCGCGTCTTTGCGTTCTCCCCGTGGGACAACGCCGGGAAGGTGGAAGGGGAAGTCGTTGAATTCCTGAAGGAACAGCACCGCAGCAAAGAAAACCGCCAAGCCGTTGGTGCCTTAGTTGCACTCGGGGTCGGACTGCTCCTACTGTTCTCGCTCAGCGAAAAATAGTGCGCATCGCCGTGGTCGACAGCTCCCCGCTCATAAATCTCACCCATTTGAACCTTTCTGCCAAGCTCTCTGTCTTCTTCGATGTGGTGTTCGTCCCGATGGCTGTTCAGAGAGAAGTAAACAGGGTCGCGAGGTTCCGCTACCGGCTGAATCGCCTTTACGAAAGGAGCATATTTCAGAGATGCAGCGTGGCGGACGAGTGGAATAAGAAGCTGCTTATGGATGAGCTTGACGAAGGGGAAGCAGAAGCTCTCACGCAGGGCCCGGAGAGGGCCGCAAGGTTCTTCATCGCCGACGAAAAGCGTGCAAGAGAGATCGGTCGGAACAAGGGGTTGAAGCCCGTTGGAACTGTCCGACTTCTCGCGCGACTTCACCTTGAGGGTCATGGTCTGGATCCAAAGGTTTTGGTGCGCAAACTCCGTCGGGACCTCCGGTTTCGTATATCCGACCGGGTTGTCGATGAGGCGATTGCTGCGGCATCGGAACCGATCTGAATAGCGTTGGCATCCATGCGGACTATGCCGCCGGGACGTGGGCGCTAAGCGTTGCCAGCCAGAACCTTTCGGCAGAGGCGGATGAGGCGGGCGTGAGGGATGGCCTGATTGGGATGGAGCATGAGGAGTTCGCCCTGGCGGAAGCTGCTGTAATACCAACGGGCGAGCAAACTCAGGTGCTCCCACGAGGGGCGGTCAGGAGCCCCGCTCCTGGCGGGATCGAGGGGCGCGAGCGGATCGAGCAACTCGCGGAGCTGCTGGTCGAGCGGCACGGGCGAAGGGACGTTCTCGTCGAGAGCTAGAGTGACGGGTCCGCGCAGTTCGCCGGCTCGAACGCGGAAGAAGAGCACGCTCTTCGGCTCCGCGCCGCGCTCGATGATGATGGCATGGAGGTCGCGCAGGTTGCGAACCAAGCCGGGTTTTTGGCGCAGCACCTCGTGAACTTTTTCCACTTTGCGGTGGAGCTTGGCGGCCTGCTCGAATTCCAACGCTTCCGAAGCCTTGGCCCGGTCCTCCTCCACGCTCCGAATCAGTGACCGGCCTTCGGCATCCAGGAAGTTCACGACTCTCCCCGCTTCATCTTGATACTCCTGGTCCGTGCATCCCGCGAAGCACGGCGCAAGGCACATATGCATTTGGGAATAAATGCAGCCGGGGTGAGAGGGGTCGGGCGTGAGGTCTTCGACACAGCGGCGCATTTTGAACAGGTCGAGGAATTCGGAGGAGAACCGCTCCGCTGCCAGCCGCGTCGGAAACGGTCCGTAATAGAGAGAACCGTCGTTTGAAATCCGGCGCGTGGGGTAGCAGCGCGGAAAACGGTTTCCCAGATTCACTTTGAGGAGGGCGGGCGGTTTCAGCCGCAGACGCTGGCGATACAGTCCCGGATAGTAGAACTTGTTCAGCAGGTAGAGCAGCCACTGGGCTTCGAGCGCCGAGCCGACCAGTTGATATTCGATTTTCCGGGTCGCTTCACGCAGATTCGGCCAGCGGGAGAACCCCCGCCCCATTCTGAACAGCCGCAAGAGTCGGCGCCGGAGGTCCATCGTCCGACCCAGGTAGGGCGCCGCCGGCAAACCATCTGCCGCCTTCAGGAAAAGCACAAAAACTGCCGATCTGGCGGGAATGGACTTCGCCAGGAAGTCTTCACCCCAGCTAGGATCGATCGGCAACGAAAATGAGAGATGCATTCCTGCCTCGGCCGTGAGGGCATACTATGCGGTGCCGAAAGATAGGGTCAAGGCGCAGCCCCCCACAGGAGCCAGCCTCTTTCGACCTCACCTTGATGATAACCCAGTTGTTACCAAAGGAATACGGGGATGGACACTGCGTCTGAAGTTTGCTACGCTTCGCTTATGATTGGGCCGAACTGGCCGAAGCTGGTGTGTCGATTACACTTGGGGAGCGGGGGAGGCGGGATGCATTTCTCGATGCGCCCGCGGGGTAGAGCCAAGGCGGTAGAAGAATGAAAATAAAGTTCTGGGGCGTCAGGGGATCCACCCCGACCCCTGAACGCCGGAATTCGCGCTATGGCGGTAACACGACTTGCGTCGAAGTGCGGCTTGCCAATGGCACGCTCATCATCCTGGACTGCGGGAGTGGCATGCGTTCATTGGGGAAGAGCCTTCTCCGCGAGTTCGGGGAGCACCCCATCCACGGCTACGTGCTGATGACTCACTTCCACTGGGATCACATCCAGGGTATTCCCTTTTTCCCACCGCTCTACAAGAAAGGCAACGCGTTTCTGTTCCACTCGGTCTTGCGTAAGGGTCTGGAGCTGAAGGGCGCGGTGGAAGGACAGATGGTCAATCCCTATTTCCCCGTGGATATGAGCGCCATGGGCGCCGTGCGGCATTTCTTTGATCTCGACGAGCGCCCCATCGATTTGAATGGCGCCATTATCAGCTCGGCGCCGTTGAATCATCCCCAGGAATGCGTGGC
>CAZTHM010000454.1:0-3035 GCA_964613505.1 uncultured Acidobacteriota bacterium
AGCCCGAGAAAGATATCTTCGATCTCCCGCATCACGCGAGTAACCGGATGAATCGAGCCGAGCGGGCGGCGGTAGCCGGGGAGAGTGAGGTCGGGCCTGAGGTCGCTTGTAACCGCGTCTTGCCAGTGCTGGCCAGCGTCGCCCTCGACGGCAATTTGCTGCCCTCCGAGAGTTGCAGGCGCGTCTTGCCACTGAATTTGATCACCCTTGTGGACCCTTAGCCCTGCTGGAACATCATGCAGAAGACGCTCGGTCTCGACGCATTCGGCGCCTCGACGAAGTTGATTGAACTGCCGGCCCACAGCCGGTTTAAGTTCCTTCGGAGACCCTTTGAGCCAATTTTTATCAATGAGAGAGATGAGCCCGTTCTTTCTGGCGAGCCAACGATCACGGAGAGTCTTACAGGCCTTTTCACGTTCTCCGCTCGGCGGTGCCTCTGAGATGAGTGCTTGCCGCTCAGCTTCCATTGCCGCGCGGACTTCGGCGAACAAAGACTCCACGCCCTGCACGTCGGCCACGCCAAGTTCAGCGAGGGTCTTCCCGACTTTTTCATCGAGAGTCATGGGCGAGTCCAAAGTCGAAAGTCAAAGGTCGAAAGCGAACTACTTCGACTTTCGACTCTCAACTTTCAACTTTTGACTGTCGACTGTTGACTGTCGACTGTCTGCTTCACCTTGCCTGCCAGCTCGGCAAAGCCCGCGGCATCGCGCGCCGCGATATCCGCCAGCACCTTGCGGTCGAGCAGAATTCCGAGCTTCTTCAGCCCGTGGATGAACTGGCTGTAAGTGAGGTCGTTCAGCCGGGCGGCGGCGCTGATGCGGACGATCCACAGGCGGCGGAAATCGCGCTTGCGCTGGCGCCGGCCGCGATAGGCGAATCGGCCCGCGCGGTCCGCGGCCTCCTTCATGAATTTGTAGAGTTTGCTCTTGCCGAGGAAATAGCCTTTGGTTTGCTTGGCGAGCTTCTTCCGACCGGCGCGGCGCACAGTGCCGCGCTTAACTCGAGGCATGGGGTTTTCTCCTTTCGATGAATTTCAGGGCGGCGAAGGCACCCAGCCGTTGGCCTTCCCACTCCTGTGGAGCAGGTTTCGGTTTTCAGGTGTTAGGTGTCAGGGAAAAGCCATCCGTTCTATTTTCTACTGACACCAAACACCTCGTACCTGGCACCTGCTCTCATCTGCCGTACGGCAGCATGGCCCGGACGTGAGGAGCGTCCGCGGCCGAAACCGTGGTGCTCTGGCCGAGCTTACGTTTACGCTTGCTTGCCTTTGACGTCAAAATGTGGCGGGCGAAGGCATGCCCGCGGATAATCTTTCCTCCCGCCGTCAGCTTGAAGCGCTTGGCGGCGCCTTTGTGAGTCTTCAACTTCATCTTCATCTTGGCTTTGGCCAACTCTATCCTCCCGAAGGTCCCGAGGAATCTGCGGATTTGATCGGCGCCCCGGCGGCCGTTCCCCCTGCCGTCGCGGGTGGAGCCGCAGGCTTCGCCGGTGCGGGTGCTGCTTTCGAAGGCGCGCTAGCGCGTTGCGCGGGAGCCGAACCTTTACTCCCCGCGGTTTTTTTGTTGGGCGCCAGGATCGCCGTCAAGTTCGGGCCTTCCTGGCGCGGCCGCGCTTCCACGACGCCCACTTCGCTCACTTCCTGAATCAGCCGCTCGATCATCTGCATGCCGATGTTGCGGTGAGCCATTTCCCGCCCACGGAAAGTGACCGTGGCCTTCACCTTATTCCCTTCCTGCAGGAACTCGACAATGTGGTTCTTCTTCACACCAAAATCGTGCTCCGACGTTCGGGGCCGAAACTTCACTTCTTTCAACTCGATCGACTTCTGATGTTTCTTGGCCTCGTGCTGCCGCTTGCTCAACTGGTAGAGATACTTGCCGTAGTTGATGATGCGGCAGACCGGCGGATTCGCGGTGGGCGCGACCTCCACCAGGTCCAAACCCTGGCTGCGGGCCAGCTTGAGGGCTTCAAAGGGCGGCATGATGCCGAGCTGCGCGCCCTCCTCGTCGATAACACGGATTTCTTTGGCGCGAATCCTATCGTTTATCCGAACTGATCGGTCAGCGATAAATCATCCCTCCTGGCCTCCTCGGGCCGAAATCCCAACGCTGGGTCCATTGTGGTCAGCGGACGTCATCGGTTTGAAGGTACCCCCAGCTTACCACGTTGTCGCCCGGGTGTCGATAAGCTGGCGAATCCAGGGGATCAGCTCGGCCAGCGGCCGGAAGCCGGTGTCGCCCGTGTCGCGGCGGCGGAGAGCCACGCCCTGTCCCTGAATTTCGCGGTCGCCCGCCACCAGCATGAAGGGGACCTTCTGGAGCTGCGCGTCGCGGATGCGCGCATTGAGTTTCTCGTTGCGGTCGTCGAGTTGAACACGGATACCCGCTGCGCGCAACTGCGCGGCAACCTCGCGCGCGTAGGCGGCGTGCTTTTCGCTGATCGGCAGCACGACGGCCTGCACGGGCGCCAGCCACACCGGAAACGCTCCGGTGTAATGCTCGATGAGCACGCCGAAGAAGCGTTCGATGGATCCGAACAGGGCGCGATGCACCATGACCGGCGTCCTGGGATGGCCATCCGGGGCGACGTATTCCAGTCTGAAACGCCGCGGCAGGTTGAAATCGAATTGCACGGTGGTGAGCTGCCACGGACGGCCGATGGCGTCCACCAGCTTCACGTCAATCTTCGGGCCATAGAATACCGCTTCGCCCGGCATGAGCTTGTAGGGAATCGTCATGCGCTCGAGGGTGTTGCGCAGCGCGCTTTCGGCCAAGGTCCACTCTTCTTCCGTGCCCGCATAATGCTCGGGATGCGCCGGGTCGCGCGCCGAGAGTTCCACTTCGTAGCGGTCGAAGCCGAAAGTCTTGAGCACGGCGTGAGCGAATTCCACGCAGGCCTCGACTTCCGCCTCGAGCTGTTCGGGCATGCAGAAGATGTGCGCGTCGTCCTGAGTGAAGCCGCGCACGCGCATCAGTCCGTGCAGCACGCCGGAGCGCTCGTAGCGATAGACGGTGCCCAGCTCGGCAAAGCGCAGC
>CAZTHM010000455.1:0-1364 GCA_964613505.1 uncultured Acidobacteriota bacterium
CGCTCAACATGGTGGAGATGGCCTTCCGCGCCTATGACCCCTGCCACGGCTGCGGCACGCACTCGCTGCCCGGCTCGATGCCGATTAAGATCGAGATTCGCGACGCCGCCGGCAATTTGCTGCGGGAACTCCGGCGGTGAGTAGCAGGAAGTTGAGAGTTAAGAGTTATGAGTTGAGAGCCAAGAGTCGGGAATAGGAGCCTTCAACTCTTAACTCTGAACTCTTAACCTTTGACATGGAGCCAAGAACCAAGTCGATGCTGGTCCTCGGCCTCGGAAACGAGATGCTGAAGGACGACGCGGTGGGGATCCGCGTCGCAGAAAAGATGAGGGGGAGTGTTTCTCCGGAAGTGGAAGTACGCTCCACCTCGTGTTTCGGGCTGTCATTGCTGGATGAGTTGATCGACCGCAAAAAGGTTCTAGTGATCGACAGCTACGTTCCGGAAGAGTTTGTCGGGTCGGAGATTCAGGAGTGCAACCTGGACGAGGTCGGCGAAGCCCAGAGCACGTCTCCCCACTTCGTCGGCCTGGGGGAAATCCGCGAGATCATGCGCAAGCTGGGTCTCGGTTTCCCCGAAGAGGTGCACATCCTGGCCATCCCAGTCTCCGACCCGACGACTTTTTCCAACGAAATGACCCCCGCCGTCACGGCGCTCGTGGACGAAGCCGCCGCCCGCGCCCGCCGCATCGTCGAAGCCTGGCTGCCCGTCGCCGCCCGGTAGTGCCCTGTCACTGAAGTTCGTTGAAACAGTAAGCCCGGGACAACCGATCGTTCGATTGTCACTCCCGTACAAGCAGGGGTCCACGATCGGCGGATGGATTCCCGCTGGCGCGGGAATGACTGATGGGGGGGCCGCCTCACAGGTTTTGGGGTGGATTGCCGCTCCCCCGCTTTCGCGGAGGTAACGATGTATTTTGAGGGCAGCCACTTTGCTGGAAGCGTGGCCCCCGCTGGCGCGGGGGTGACAATCATTGGAATTTGCATCCCCTCGCAATGAAAGATTCGCCTTTCGGGCGCATTGCTCCAGCATAGAATGGTGGGAATGAGAATGACTCTCCACCTTCGTGAGCTTTGGTGGCTCGGTCTCGGGCTCACTCTGGCAATTGTCTCGGGTGCGGGCCGTGCCGCTGAACCCTCGCGCAGCGCTGGCCAAGCGCCCGCCTCCCCCGGCGCAGCTCACAGGAAATTGATTGCATTGACTTTCGACGACGGCCCCAAACCTTACGTCTTGATGGGCAGAAAATTACCGGACGGCGCTTCGTCTCCCGGCCTGTTAGACCTGTTGGACCGCGAAGGAGTGAAGGCGACCTTTTTTGTGATGGGATTCCGCCTGGCGGATGCAGCGAACGATTTCTGCCGGCAAA
>CAZTHM010000455.1:1464-3017 GCA_964613505.1 uncultured Acidobacteriota bacterium
GCTCGAAGACGTCGATTCGCAGGATTACATTTTCATGCTGCAAAAGCCAGCGAACGCCGCAGTAAAGCGAGAGCACGATTACGTCATGGAAAGAATCGAGCAGCGGGAACGAAAGGGGACCTACGCGCACATTCTGGTGTTCCACGAGCTGCCGATTTCAGTCGAGGTGCTTTCTAACCTGATCCCGGAATTGAAAAAACGCGGATACGAATTTGGGACGCTGCGGGATTACATGCAGTCAATCGGCGTCGCGGCGAGATGATCTCCGGGGCACCGCCCTTAGTCCTTCCAAGCAAACCCGATCGCGTGCCTGAAGCCCGGCGTTACTCGACGCTGGGTCCTTTCGCCTTGCGACGAGAGGGCGTCTTGCGCGTGCCGGTCTTGGTCCCTTTCGCGGCGCGAGGTTTGCGCGCCTTGCGCTCCGCGGGCGGGCCTTCGAAAGGTGCAGCCTCTTCATCCGGTGAAGCCGAGGGTTCGCTGGTCAGCGCGACCTCTTCGATGGGAATCTCCTCGACCGGGGTAGGCGTTTCCCAGGCGACATCCACTTCCGCGGATTCTGATTCGGCTTCCACGGCGGACGGCTCAAGCGCAGGGACAGGTTCCGGAGTTAAACCCGGCACAGGCCCCGGGCCCACGGCTGCGGGCGCCGCCGAGAAGACGCGCCACACGCCTTTGCGGTCGCGGTGCAATCGCAACCAGCCTTCGCGCTGCGCCTGGTGGAGCAAATCGAGGATGCCGCGGAAGCCGTGCCGCCGTGAGTCGTAGTCCTGCCCCGCCGTCCGCAGCATCTGACTGATCTGCCGGAGGTAGAGCGGCTTGGTCGGCGCCTTGGCGGTGGCCTCGACCAGGGCCAGCTTCAAATGTTCGAGTGCCGCGGCAGCGCTGGCGCGAGTTTCTGGAGTGCTGGGAGCAGCCGTTTCTGGCGCAGTCTCGGACGCGGTGGGTTCTTCAGTCACTTCGGAGGACAATGCGGGCGCAATGGTGGGTGGCGCGCCAGGAGCCTCCGCGTCACTATCGGCGCTTTCGACCAGAAATCCGCGCTCGGTGCGGCGCAAATGCACGTAGCCCGCGCGCTCCATCTTCTGCATGAACTCCAGGAACGATCCCACGCCGTAATCGCGTTCGCTGAAGGTGGGGTCGAGTTGCAGAAGTGTGCTCTTGAGCAACCCGACCTGCGGCGCCACTTCGCGCTCGGCTAGAATCTTGAGCGCCCGCTGCACGTTCTCGAGCGCCGAGGCCAGCGAGCGGCTGTCGGCGCTGGGGCGGCCGTGAGTGCGCGACGAGCGCGGCGCCCGCGCACTCTCCTGGTCCTTCAACAGGTTTTCGTAAGTAATGAACTCATGGCAGTTGCGCTGCAGAATGTTGCTTGTGAAGGCGCGCCCCCCGACCACGAAGACGCGCTTGTCGTACTGCTTCAGTTTCTCCACCAGGGCGATGAAGTCGCTGTCGCCGCCCACGATGGCGAAGGCGTTGATGTGCGGCCGGTTGAAAGCCATTTCCAGCGCGTCGAGCGCCAGGTTGATATCGGCGCCGTTCTTGTCGCCGCGCGGCGT
>CAZTHM010000456.1:0-3005 GCA_964613505.1 uncultured Acidobacteriota bacterium
GTGAGCCGTGAGGTCACGACGGCCCTCAAATCCTTGAACTTGATCGAGGGAGGTTTGAAGATGCGGGCGTACAGATCCAGGCGCGTGAACTCGTTCATTCTCTCGGAGGTACCGCCCATGGACTGGCCGATCGTCATGCCGTCAGTGCGCGTGAAGCGGTCGCGCTTGGAGGCCATCCCCATTTGTTCCATTTGGGTCAGCCCGGCGTTGGGAACGTGAAGGAGGGCATCCTTCTCACCCGGATCCATGGTCATCCGGTACTCACCGGTCATCGTCGGGTCGACGAATTCCAGGATGATGTTGGTTCCGATGCCATCAATGTAGCGGTATCGCCACTGCTCGAAGGGGAAGGTTGAGGTCTGGCCGCCGCCCTCCTCGGGGGGCCGGTTGTAGGTTCCCCCCGACGGGTGCGACTCATTCTCATCCGGTGGCCCGTACATAATGTAGATTCGCCCTCGGTCGGTCCTCCAGCCCGGGATTCCGGAGGCGTAGTGCTCGTTCGAGTAAGCGATGCGCCGATAGTATTCCTCTTTGAATTCGTTCTCGGGGCTGCCGGGATTGGGACTGCGCCGCTCCCAGAACTGTTCGATAAACTGCTCGCGTTCTTCCGCGGTGCTCAATTTCTTGAATGCGGAACGCTCCTCGTCGGTAATGATATAGGGGACTTCGTCACTGAGCCAGCGCTTGTAAGGATCCTCCATTTCCTTCTGAATGGCCTTCTGCCGGCGCTTTTCTTGCTTGGAGGTCCGTTCCTTTGGCGCCTTCTCGTTGTCGTTGTCTTTTTCCTTGGGAGGAAGGGCAGAGAGAGTTGCCGCAATAAGGCCCACAGACCCCATCGCAGCAAGCAAGAGAGCGATCGGACGGTAGCGTCGAACCCCGTGAGGCATACAGCGACCTCTCAGCCAGTCATCTTGACCCGGCTTATCATCCCAGGATAACAAATTCTAGGTTTCGCGATGCGAGAAGTCAAGCGTCTTCATCCCGCAACGGAGAATGGTCAAACCTATCCCAGCCGACGCCACCCAAATATGATGCCCCCGCCCTCCATAGGGTGGCCTGCCGAACCAAGAAACTGCTAACTTTTGGGCAGGTTACAGTGTCTAATTCCTGATAGGCGGATTGAGCGAGCGGGGACTTGTTTTCCCCCGGGGGCTACATCCCGCCGGGGCTCGGAGGAGGATTCAAGCAAGTCCTTTCGCCCCGGTGCCGGACGCGCTACAATGGCAAGTCCAAGGGGAAAGGGAGGCACGCATCCGAGGGGACACGCCCCGGCGTATGTCCTGAAGGCCCCTTCCCAGAGCGATAGGGAACGAGCCCCGGCCAGCGGAGTTTTTGGTGCTAGCCCGAACCCTGCGCCGTCCGCTTTTGGTGGAAACTTTTTGGCCTTTGGTAACGTATAGAATTTAGGTGGTCGAAGACTGCGCGCGGACTACTGCTGTGGGGCAAGGGCATCCCGGGTCTGCCCCGAGCGCGCTCGAGACCAGGAGATTGTAACGCTGGAGATTCTCCAGGCGCTCTGAAGGGGAAAGTGGGGAAAGAGGAGTGGAGGACAATGGAGCAAACAACTGAGCGGGGGATCGGGAAGGTGGAGGAGGAACTGGAAGAAGTCACTTATCGGAGTGAACCTCCCGCTCGGAAACGGACTGGCATGAAACGCTGGAAGAAGATCGTTTTATTGAGTGTAGGCGCCGCACTCCTAATTGGCCTCGTGGTGGGCGGAATAAGCTGGAGCCGGCGCGGGGTGGTCACCGTGCAAACCGGCAAAGTCGAGAAGAAGGAATTATCCTCGGTCGTGACGGCCTCCGGCCAGATTCGGCCTCCCACCAAGAACCTGGCCAACGTGAACGCCAATACCTTCGGCAGGATCACCGACATCTTCGTCAAGGAAGGCGACACGGTAAAAAAGGGGCAACTGCTGTTGCGGACGGAGTCCGTCCAGCAGGAGGCCGACGTTGACGCGGGGCAGGCGGCGCTGAAGACCCAGTTGGCCGACGTGTCGGCCTCGGAAGCGTCCGTTCAATCTTCGGCGGCGAGTCTCAAGACACTTCAGGCAGACTTGCAGACCGCCCACGCGAACTTCAACCGCAGCAAGGAGGACTACGCGCGCGCCCAGCAGTTGCTCACGGACCGGCTGATTGCGCAGCAACTCTACGACCAGCGCCGGAGCGAGTTTGAGGTGGGGCAGGCCAATGTCCAGGCGGCCGAGGCCCGCGTGGCGCAAGCCCGGGCGCAATCTCAGCAGGTGGCCTACACGCGTGACATGTCGCGCGCCCGGGTCGCCCAGAGCCGCGCCGCGCTGGTGCGGGCCAACGACCTCCGCGCCAAGACCTTTTACACTTCCCCGCTGGACGGCATCATTACCAACCTCCCCGCGCACGTGGGGGAAAACGTCGTGCCGGGGATTCAGAACTCCGTCGGCAGTCTCCTCTTTCAGGTTTCAGACCTCTCCGTGATCACGGCCGAGGTAAAAGTCGACGAAACCGATATCGTGAACGTAAAGCTTGGCCAGCCCGCTGAGGTGACCATCGATGCCGTACGGGAAAAAACCTTTAAGGGCAAGGTCACCGAGATCGGGCAGAGCGCCATCGGACGAACCACCGGCCAGACCGTCGGGCAGTCTTCGAGCGGAACGGCCACCGAGGAAGCCAAGGATTTCAAGGTTGTTGTCACCCTGGAAGACCCGCCGCCGGGCCTGCGGCCGGGCTTGTCCACCACGGCCAAAATCACCACCGCCACCCGCACGGACGCGGTGACCATCCCCATCCAGGCGCTGGCCATCCGCATGAAGCGCGACCTGGAAGAACCTCCCAAGGACGGAAAAGGCGGCGGAACCGTGAAGGCTGCGGCGGCCGAGACGAAGCCTGCCTCCGGCGCGTCTAAGGAGAAGGACAAGAGTAAGGAAGAAATCCAGGGAGTCTTTGTCGTGAAAGGCGGGAAAGCCGTCTTCACCAAGGTGGAAACGGGAATCATGGGCGCCACCGATATGGAAGTCAAAACCGGGGTGA
>CAZTHM010000457.1:0-2538 GCA_964613505.1 uncultured Acidobacteriota bacterium
CGCAAGGGCGGGAACGAGTGGGAAGAGCTGACCAAGGGTCTGCCGCAGAGCGACTGCTATGTCAATGTGCTGCGCGACGCGATGGCCGTGGACTCGCTCGACCAGTGCGGGATCTATTTCGGCACCACCGGCGGGCAGGTGTATTGCTCGGCCGATGCCGGGGACAATTGGGCGCCCATCGTCCGCGATCTTCCGGCCGTGCTGTCTGTCGAGGTCCAGACGCTGGCATGAGTGAAATCGAAAAGACCCCTCGCGAAGAACTGAAGCAGCTTACGACTCAGGAAATGGAAGCCCGCGACCGCCGAGGGTATGAGGAGCATCCGGAAGACGGAGTGGGGATCGCGGTCTGGGAGCAGGCGGCAACGTGGCCGGACCCATAGCGGGCGGGCAGGTGTACGCCTCGGCCGACGCCGGCGACAGCTGGGCTCCCATCGTCCGGGATCTTCCAGCCGTGCTCTCTGTGGAGGTCCAGACGCTGTAAACTAGGTTCCACGGGGCTCTCAGTCACAGCCCCTTCAAATGCCGTTTGGAGGAACAACGCCATGACTGGAAACCATCTTGAGGAACTCGTGGCTGAGTGGTACCAACATGAAGGCTATTTCGTGCGGCGAAATGTCCAAGTTGGTAAACGGCCAAAAGGGGGCTACGAATGCGAACTCGACATTATCGCGTTCCATCCAGAAAGAAAGGAGCTCGTTCACATTGAGCCTTCGTTAGACGCGGACGGATGGGAGAAGCGAGAGCAACGATATTCGAAGAAATTCGACGCAGGGCGGCGATACATTCCAAGAATCTTCCGCGGCCTGGAGCTCCCATCCGAAATTGACCAAGTCGCACTGTTCGTTTACGGAGGGGGAGGTCATAAGACGCTCGCAGGTGGACGAGTGATATTCATAAAGGAGTTCATGCGCGCGATACTTAAGAAAATCCGTGAGCGCCGGGTCGACAACCGTGAGCGCCGCGTCGACAATGCCGCCATTTCCGAGGAGTACCCCCTGCTAAGGACGCTGCAGTTTGCAGCCCAGTATTGGCCGGTTTCGGCCGCCGCGTCCGAGGAGGTCCAGACGCTGCCATGATTCGAGTAATGCTCCCGCAACATTTGCGGACGCTGGCGCGCGTCGACGGCGAGGTGACGCTCGAGGTTGAGGGGCAAGTCACGCAGCGCTCGGTGCTCGACGCGCTCGAGGCGCGCTTTCCCGTGCTGCGCGGGACGATCCGCGACCACGTCACACGCGAGCGCCGGCCGTTCCTACGGTTTTTCGCCTGCGAGCAGGATCTCTCCCACGAACCGCCGGACACCCCGCTGCCCGACCCGGTCGCGACCGGAGCCGAACCCTTTATGGTCGTCGGGGCCATCGCCGGCGGCTAGTTGGTAGCCGCGGTCAATTCCCAATTGGAATTCGCCGTGCGTTCGTCAGCATCAATACCCGCGGTCATCCGTCAGCTGACGGACTGACCGTGGCGACCCGCCCGCGGCCAGAGCAGATTTGCATCCGACGTGGGGAAAATAAACAGATTTCCAGGCCCGTACGTGTTATCCTCCCGCAGGGCTGAATTGGGGCAAACCGCTGCACTCGGGTCCGAGGTTTTGGCCGGCAATAGAGCCTGGTTGAATGCCGTTTGCGGTGCGTCCCGCCACCAATGCTTTTGAGATCGGCCCTGCCCCATCAACTTAGTGCGCCGAGACGATACGCACATGAATATTCTGCTCTACAACCCGGACAACGAAATCACCAACAACTTCATGCCGCATCTCTGGATGTTCCTCCTGAAATCGCTCACGCCGCCCGGCCACGAAGTGTTTCTGATTGATGGCAACGCGAAGCGTTTGACCAAGGAACAGCTCGTCGAATACGTCAGGGAAAATCACATCGGGCTGGTAGGAATTGGCGCCATGACGCGCATGATCAGGAAAGCCTATCAGATGGCGGATGCCGTGCGGGCGGCGGGTGTTCCGGTGGTGATGGGGGGTCCGCACGTCACTGAGGTGCCGGACGAACCGCTGGGGCGTGACGGTGAGCCCCGCCACGCCGACGCCATCGCCCTGGGAGAGGCCGACCAGACCTGGCCACAGATCATTGCCGATGCTGAGCGCGGCACACTGAAAGAAGTCTATGCCCCGGTGGGTGCGGACGGTAAGGAGGTCAAGCCTTCCCTGGATGGCTATCCGGTAATCCCCTGGGACCGCATGGACCTTGACCAGTTCAACCTGATCAAGCACTTCCCCAAGATGGCGCGGCGGCTGCTGTCACTCTTCGGCATGACGTGGCAGAGCTTCCATATGATTCCCATCGAATCGGGCCGTGGCTGTCCCTACGGGTGCGAGTTCTGCACGGTAACGGGATTCTTCGGTGACTCGATTCGCTTCCGCTCGGATGAAAGCGTCGTCAACGAGCTGCTGATGCTGAAGGCGCTGGAGAAGAAACTAAATGGAAAGATCGCAGTTTTCTTCATCGATGACAACTTCGCGATCAATCCCCGGCGCACCAAGTCCTTGTTGCGCGAGATCATCGCCCGCAAGGCCCAGGTTCCCTGGGT
>CAZTHM010000457.1:2548-3003 GCA_964613505.1 uncultured Acidobacteriota bacterium
CAATTGCCGTTTATCGGGCAGATCAGCATGAACCTGTTGCGCGACGAAGAACTTGTTTCCCTGATTGCCCAGAGCGGCGGCAAGTGGATCTTCATGGGTCTCGAGTCGATTGACCCGGAGAACCTCAAGAGCGTTAGCAAGGGGTTCAACAAGCCCGATGAATACAAGGCGATTCTCGAGCGCCTCGCGCGACACAACCTTTACGCCATCACGTCGTTCATCTTCGGGATGGACGGCGACCGCCCGGGAGTGGCCGAGCGCACTCTGGAAGTAATTCGTTCCTGGCCGCCGGGCCTTCCTGTGTTCGGATTGCTGACGCCCTACCCGGCCACTCCGCTCTATGACCGGTTGGCCGCGGCCAGCCGGCTCACCCGGCCGAAACACTGGCTGGAGTTCAAGCCCTTCACCATGGCCTTCGAACCTCTGGGGATTACCACCGAGCTAGCGGAGGCAGA
>CAZTHM010000458.1:0-3002 GCA_964613505.1 uncultured Acidobacteriota bacterium
GTGGATGGTCGTCATCGACCCTTTCAGGATTTTGAAGTTCTCGTGCAGCACCTTGGCCACCGGCGCCAGGCAGTTGGTCGTACAGGAGGCGTTCGACAAAATATGGTGCTTGGCGGGATCGTACGCCGCATCGTTCACGCCCAACACCAGCGTCACGTCCTCGTTTTTGGCCGGTGCGGTGATGATGACTTTCTTCACCGAGCCCTTCAGGTGCTTCTTCGCGTCCTGAGCCTTGGTGAAGAGTCCCGTCGACTCCAGCACAATCTCCGCCCCGAGCGACGTCCAGTCTAATTCAGCCGGATCCTTGACCTTGAAAACTTTGATCGATTTGCCGTTTACGCGGACGCAGTCGTCGCCATAACCGACGTCGGCGTTAAAGATGCCCAGCACCGAATCGTACTTGAGCAGGTGCGCTAAAGTCTTGGGATCGGTGATGTCGTTCACCGCGACAAAATCGATCCCCGCATCCTGAATGGAAGCGCGCAGGACGTTCCGCCCAATGCGCCCGAAACCGTTGATTCCCACTTTCACCGGCATATTGAGACCCTCCAGTACATTTCTCTAAGATTGACGTGAATCAAGAATCTTAAGCAGCCCGGTACGGTAAGTCAAAGAAAAAGCCACGTGTGCGACAAGAAGTCTCCCTCGCAGGTCTGCGCGAAACAACTGAAGTGCTGGAATTCTTTGGCACTCCTGCTTCCAAAGGAAACCGGGTTGGCTAAGCCCTTGCTCCCAGAGAGTTTGGGGTATGCCTTCACCACGGAAGAAAAGGCCAACCTATCCCCGAAGTCCCACGAGGCCCGCAACAGACAGATTGACGGCGATAGCGCCGCCGAGAATTGTTTTCGTCCGCACAAAAGTTGAGAGGACACCGGACTTTGGTCATAGCAGCAGATTCAGTTATCGGCTATTTTGCTTTGAAACTGGAGATGAAGGGAGAAGGTACATGTCAGAAGGTACGGCGGTTTTGCGAAAGGAACACGATGCCATCCTCAAGATGCTGGGCGCCACGGAAGAAGCCGCGCGCCGCCTAGAAGCTGGCACGCCCGTCAATATCGAAACGTTGGAAGGTCTCCTCGAGTTCTTGCGACTCTTTGCGGACAAATGCCATCACGGCAAGGAAGAAGATCTGTTGTTCCCATTGCTCGAGAGCCGCGGCCTGCCGCGCCACGGCGGGCCGACGGGGGTGATGCTGCATGAGCACGAACAGGGGCGGGCGCTCATCCGGCAAATGGTTGCGGAAGTCGAGGCGTTGAAGAGCGGCGACCCCGCGGGGGCGGGGCGCTGGTCGCAAGCCGCGCTCGGCTACGTCGAACTGCTGCGGGCCCACATCGACAAGGAGAACAACATCCTCTTCGTGATGGCGGAGAACATGCTCACGCCCGAAGAGCAGATGAAACTCGCCGCCGATTTCGAGAAGGTCGAGATTGAGAAGATGGGCGCCGGCACCCACACGAGGCTTCACGCCTCAATGGACAAACTCGTGGCGGAGCTTCCTCCTCAATAGATCCGAAATTGCCGGCGCCCTGGTTTCCGCTAAAACCGTACTTTGGCTGTCGTAACGGCGGAACGAGAATCCCTGGCCCGCGTACTGCGGGCTGCCTGAGAAGCTCCTTCGGCTCCACTTTGCTTCTCCAAACGCGCCAGCCGCGCTTGCAGGATTGCCATCTGCTTTCTAATCGCCTGGAGTTCGTTCACCTGGTGCGTGAGCCGGCGGATTTGCTCGTCCTTTTCCAAGCTCCGGCGGTAAAGGGCCTGAATCGCCGCCAGCGAAACGCCGTCGGCATCCACGGTGGAGATGTGCTTTTCATCCTCGCCCAGCCCGAAGGCCGCGCGGAAGTCCTGCGCCATTGGCCCCATGTGACGGATAGAAGTGTCTTGAGTCTTGTAGTTCCACGTTGAAACGGGAATGGCCGCCAGGCGCGCCAGTAACTTCGACCCGTCGACCGAAGCAAAGTGGTCCTTGGCGTTCCGGTCGCTCACCGTCTCCCACGCACCGCCGCCGGCGGGGACTTTGACGCCCGCAAGCAAGTCGCTGCTAGTATAAAACGTTACGCCACCCGCAGCTCGCGCAATGAACTGGTTGGCGGCGGTCGAAGCAGTACTAGTCACCGCCGAATTGTCGGACCAAACAAATGCGCCGGCGTGACTGGCCTGCGCGTTGTATCCGGCCGCGAAGCTAAGGTAGCCCGTCGCGACATTGCCACTCCCGCCCGGCACGGTGGCGGAGAAGCCGTCGGCGGTGTTTCCGGCGCCGCCTCCGACCGTAGCGCCGCTGCCGCGGGCCTTATTGGCAAATCCTCCGGCCACGGTCGCGTAGGTCTGGTCAGTCGTCGTGCCCGCGCTGCTGCCGGCCTGGTTGCCATAGCCGCCCCCTATCGTTCCGTAATCGTCTGTTACCACGTTGGCGTTCGCGGTCACCCCGCCTCCGCCAATCGTCCCACCCAGCACACCGTTCGCAATGTTGTTGCCGCTGAAACCTTCGATAATGCTCGGACTCGTGGCGTTCGCCCGGACGACGAGGCCACCGTTCATTGACCCACTCAACGTCAGATTTCCGGTGATGGACTGGTCGCCCACGAAGGCGTTACCACCGAGCGTGGCGTAAGCGCCCGCGGGTTGGAAGGCAACGGCATGGAACCCGTCGAGCAGGTCGGCGTTCAGGTTGGCCACTGCGGTGGTCGAGCTTACCGTCAACGGCGCCGTACCCGTGGCCACCGTCGAGATCAATCGCGTGCCGGACACTGTGCCAATGGCTATCACGTTACCGATGCCATCCAAGCTGAATTTTTCGACGCCGTTGTTTTGGGCGCTGAAGATTTTGCCGCCCTTGGTGTTGTCGGCGACGAGCGCCGTCCCTGCGGAGCTCAGGACCTTGGCCAGCACGCCGATGGTCGCGCCGCTGGCGTTGTTGGCTTGTCCCAGCACGCCGACGCCCGTCGGGCTCGCGACCGTTCCCAGCACGCCGGTCGTCACGCCGCTCGCCGCGCTGGCCTGGCCCC
>CAZTHM010000459.1:0-2996 GCA_964613505.1 uncultured Acidobacteriota bacterium
GCCCCCCCTGGTAACCCTTTTTTGCGGAACGACCCCGGAATGTTATTGAAAACAAGGGGTCGGCCTCGAGAAACCCTGGAACGACCCCGGAATGTTACAGAAAACAAAAGGTTTGACTTAAATCCGCGAATGTCATAGAAAAGACAGAGCGTTAGGTCAAGGTCGGACATTTTGTAGAGGGCGGATTTGGCAAGAAACTAGCTGATTTCGGGTCGATAGTGGAGCCGCAGGGGAGGAAGAAGCGCCACGCTCTGTCAGTCCATTCTTTTGGGAAGTTGGGAGCGCGGAAGCGCTTGTTGCCTTGCGCCGGGCTCTGGTGTAAGTTGGGGGCGGTTGACCGCGCCTGAGCCGATCCTGTCAGGAGTCTCACCCATGGCGTTCGAGAGTACGCGCGCGAAAATCGATTCCATCACGCTGCTCAATCTGAAGGGCACCATCGTCGCAGGCAATGATTCGGAAGCGCTCAGCAGCCTGGTGGGGGAATTCCTTGCCGCGGGCGAGACGCGCATCATTCTGGATCTGGGCAAAGTCACGTTCATTGATTCCACGGGAATCGGCGCGCTGGTTCGCGCGCACAGCGCCGCCACGCGGAAAGGGGCGTCGGTAAAGCTCCTGCACCTGACCAAGCGCGTTTACGACGTGCTGCAAATCACCCGCTTGAGCTCGGTCTTCGGGATCTACGACGACCTGGAGAAAGCCAAGGCTTCGTTCGGCGGGGCGCCGGAAGAGAGCGGCGCGCCCAGCTCGAGCGCGTGAGCGCGCTGACCCGGTAAAGAGTGGGGAGGAAAGAGCGGCGTATGGCTTCGTACCCGGACGACGAATCGGAAGGCAAGCCGGACCACGGACGCAAGGAGATCCGCTGGAACATTCCCGTTCCCGTGCGGGTAAAGGGCACGGGGAGCGACGGGAAGGAGTTCGAGGAAGAGTCCATCACGGCGGACGCCAGCCCGTCGGGAATGTGCGTGCTGTTGACGGTTCCCCTGCAGCGCGGCGACCAGGTGACGGTGGCCGCCCCGGAGGAAGGATTTGAGTCGGCGGCGACGGTGGCGACGGTGAGCGCGCTGGGGCCCAACATGAACCGCGTGCGCGTGCGCTTCCCCGCCGGGACCAACTTCAGCCGGGCCGCGGCGGCGCGCCAATACATCTATGACTTCCCCTCCGACAATTGGGTTGGATATATCGAAGGCAAGAATTACTATAACAGTAAACATGAGCCTTTCGCCCGGGTGGAAGGAAACCACATCCTGGCGCTGGACTCCGGCAACACCCTCTTCACCATCCGGGCAGACCGGGTTTACGATTTGCGCGGCAACTGCCTCGGCCACCTGATTTAGTGCCGTTCCAACGGGTTGGAGCTTTTGCTCGCCCGAGTTTGCAGGCCGTTTCGCGCCACCGGATGAGTGAGGGTGAGCAGGCGTAATAAGTTGGAGCGGCATTAGCGGCCGGGCGCGGCGGGCCGGGGGCGGCGTTTTCTCTTGGGCAGGGGAGGCGCCGAAGCCGGGATCTCCAGAACCATGCCTTCCGCGGCGGCCAGCGTCTGGGGGAACTTCGCCCGCGCCTGGGCCAGCAGGCTGTCCACATAGGCGTCGTCGTGGTCCGGGTCGTGATGGAAGAGGACCAGGCGGCCGACGCCGGCGTCCTGGGCGACCTTCACCGCCTCCACCCAGGAGCTGTGCCCCCATCCCTGTTTTTCGCCCACCAGTTGTTCCCAGGTGTACTGGCCGTCGTAGATAAGCACGTCGGCGCCCGCGGCGATCTTGCGGACGTTCTGGTCGTGGACCGCGGAGCCCGGCTCGGTGTCGGTGGCGTAGACGAGCGTGCCGCCGTCGGCGGCAATGCGGTAAGCGACGGAACCCTGCGGATGGTTGAGGGCGATGGAACTGATAATCGCGCCGTTGATGCTGATGGGCTTGGTTCCGATATCGTAGAAGTTCCGCACCGCTCCCATGATGCTCATGTCCACGGGGAAATAGGGCGTCACCATCTGGCCTTCCACGGCATGCTTCAGCTCGCGCGCCTTTTTCGAGACGGAATGGAAGAAGAAGCTGTTGCCCTCGCGGTATAACGGAAGGAAGAACGGGATGCCCTGAATGTGATCCCAATGGAAATGGGTCAGGAAGATATAGGCGACGATGGGCTCATTGGGGAACTCGCGCATCAGGCTCTTGCCCAGCCCGCGCAGGCCGCTGCCGCAGTCGAGCACCAGGATGGTGCCGTTGGCCAGGCGGATTTCCAGGCAGGGAGTGTTTCCACCGTAGCGCGAGTTCCGCCGCTCCGGCGTGGGTGTCGAGCCTCGGACTCCCCAGAATTTCAGCCTCACTCCGTCGCTCCTGCGGCGCGCTCTCGACGACCACCAGCGTGTTAACTACTTTGCAGCAGCGGGCGTGTCGGTCGCTCATCACTTTGTAACTCATTTTGCCCATCCGCGCAAGAACAACCAGCGCGCGCCATTGTGCAGAGCGCTGAGTCCTTCTCCGCTTTGCAGTTGCGATTGCCGGGCCGAGAGGCTACAATCGCCGGTGGGGATAGGTCGGAACTCGAACCACCCTGGCGTCAAGACGACGCAGTGGGCAAGATCAAACCAGGGAGAGGTGTGCGCCGATGTCGCAAAAGGAATACCGTAAGACCCCTCGCCAGCGTCTGAAGGTTCCGGTCCGAATTTCCGGCCGCGATCCCAAAGGGCAGGAGTTCAGCGAGGAAACGTCCACGCTGGTAGTGAACTGGAACGGAGCCCTGGTCACCACCATCAAGCCGCTCAATAGCGATCAGACGCTGTACGTCATCAACCAGCAGAATAGCAAGGAAGCAGAGTTCCGCGTGGTGGGAGAGGGCGAAAGCCAGGCGCTGAGCGCGGAAGGCTGGGGCATGGAGTGCCTGAATCCCGACCAGGATTTCTGGGACTTGCTGGAAGCCGCCGGTCCGATCGATCCCTCACGCTACGACGCGTAGCGCGTGTGCGCAGCCGGGGTGTCAGCGCAGGGTTACAAACACCTGGC
>CAZTHM010000460.1:0-2978 GCA_964613505.1 uncultured Acidobacteriota bacterium
TCCGCCCACCTTTCCCCAGAACTACCCTATTCTACCTTAAGTTTCGATTCCAAGTCTCGCTCGCTGGTTGTCCGTCTGGAGCGGCGAGTTTATCCGCCGGATGGCGGACCACTTGACGGCGTAAAGCGGCCGCTACATCAAAAATGACCCACTCCCGGTTGTCCGGGGCTCGATGGCAACAATCCTGGGGTTTTGATTGGTAATGGTAAGGGTCCCGCGTGCGGCGCGCTCCGCCCGGCAGGGCCCCAGATTTTTGAGGCCCGACGCCAGGTTACTGCCCAGGGGTTGTATGATAGCAGCGGGTGCGGCGACAATCGCCTCGCGGGAGTTGGTGGGTGCATGGCGCTTTTCTATTTCGTCCGGCACGGCGTCAGTGAATGGAACGCGGAGAACCGGCTCTGCGGGCGCACGGACGTGTCTCTTTCCGACGAGGGCCGCCGCCAGGCGGTGCGGCTCGCCGAGCGCTTGCGCGGCCTCTCACCCGCGGCGCTCTACACCAGCCCGCTGCGGCGCGCGGTCGAGACGGCGGAAATCATCGCGGCGGCCACGGGCGTCAAGCCCATCGTGGACGGGCGCCTCATCGAGCTCGATTACGGCGCCTGGGAAGGGATGACCTTCGCCGAAGTCATGGAGCTGGACGCCGACGCCTACCGCGCCTGGGACGCCGACCCCGCGAACGTCGCTCCGCGCGAGGGCGAATCGGGCGCGCAGGCGCTGGCGCGCGTTGCGCCGTTTCTGGACGAGCTCGCCGCGCGGCATTCCGGCCCCGATCGGATCGGGGTCATCGTGGTCTGCCACAAAACTATCTGCCGGCTGGTCGCCTGCCACGCCCTCGGCCTCCCGGCTTCCGAATACCGCCGCCGTCTCAGTATGGATAACGCCGCGCTGAATATTATCCAATCAAGTGAAAAGGGCTGGCGGCTCATCCTCCTCAACGACACCTCGCACCTGGCCCCGATCCACACTGAAGCAACCCTCAACGGATCCTTCTGAGGAAACTGTGCGTTGCGGCGGTCTCATCGCAGCAATTTTGGATTTCGGAAGGAACGGTGTATCGGCGGGTTTCAGGCGGAGTAACGAGTGGTTCCAATGTGTACGAGATTTTGGAAGGTGCATTCCAGGGTTTTCCATTCAAACTGCACCACTACCGGATGCCCAAATCGCCTTGACAGATTTAACGCCGCTCATATAAATTGCATAGTTTGGGCATTAGCTGAAATTCCCAACCAGCATCCACACTGGAATCTGCGAGGGTCATAGGATGTCGAACGAGGACGCGACTCGTCCCCCGGCGCCGGAGAAACCGCCTGCGGCGGAACCGGCGAAGCCAGCGGCGGCAGCGGCTCCGGCCAGGCCTGCGCCAGCGAAAAAGGGAGAAGCCCGGCCCCAACCCAACAAGCCGCGGCGGCGCTTCATCTGGACCGCGATCGGCGCGTTTCTGGCGGCGAATTTCCTGATGTTCCTGCGCTTCTTTTATCCGCGCGCCCTCTTCGAACCCACCACAGTTTTCCGCGTCGGCTACCCCTCCGATTTTCAACTGGGCGTCGACGAGCGCTTCAAACAGCAGGCTCGCATCTGGGTGGTGCGCGAGGCGGACCGCATTTTTGTGATTTACGGCCGCTGCACCCACCTGGGTTGCACGCCGGACTGGAAATTGAGCGAAAGCAAATTCAAGTGCCCGTGTCACGGGAGCGGGTACACGCCCGAAGGGATCAATTTTGAAGGGCCCGCGCCGCGCCCGATGGATCGCGCCCATGTTGAATTGGACGCGCAGGGCCAGATCGTCGTGGATACGAGCAAGCTTTATACCTGGCCCAAAGGCGGGAAGGATCAGTTCAACGACCCGGGGGCGTTTATCAGCGTGTAGCGCCGGTCGGAGCCTGCCCCGCAGGGCGGGGACCGGCGGCAACGCCCCGTTCAAAAACCGCCCCGATTCATCGGGGCGCTACAGCAGGAACCTTTCATGGCAGACCAGGAAAACGGCGGCAAAAAGGGGCTTGGGGTTCTCGAGGAAGCTCGCGAGCAGGCCAAGGTTCTGACCGAGCGAGTCAAGAAAGAGATCATCGAGCCGCTCAAGGAACCGCAGAAGACCCAGCTCTACAAGTCCATCTTCCGCGTCAAGCACGACGATAGCGAGCGCAGCCGCGCCCTGGGCGTGCTGACCAACGTCTTCCTTCACCTCCATCCCGCCAAGATTAACCGCGATGCGGTGCGTTACAGCTACACCTGGGGGATGGGCGGAATCACCTTTTATCTCTTCCTCGTGCTGACCCTGACCGGCGTCCTGCTGATGTACTACTACCACCCCACCAAAGGGCAGGCATATCGCGACATCGTCTACTTGATGAGCGATGTTCCGTTTGGGAAGTTGCTGCGGAATATGCATCGTTGGGCCGCGCACCTGATGATTATTACTCTCTGGCTGCACATGTTCCGCGTTTTCCTGACCGGTTCGTACAAGCGGCCGCGCGAGTTCAACTGGAACGTGGGAGTGATTCTCCTGGTTCTGACCTTGCTGCTTTCATTCACCGGCTACCTGCTGCCCGACGACCAACTGGGCTTCTGGGCGGTCACCGTGGGGACCGGTATGGCGAAGGCCACGCCGCTGCTGGGCCACGAAGGTCCGTTTGGCCCGCAACTGGGCATGACGCCTTACAACGACGTGCGCTTCGCTCTGCTGGGCGGCTCAATTGTGGACGCGAACGCCCTGCTGCGCGCTTACATCTGGCACTGTATCGCCATTCCGCTGATCGCTTCGGTATTCATGGGCGTACACTTCTGGCGCGTCCGGAAAGACGGCGGGATCTCCGGGCCGGCGCCGGTGATACTGGAATCGGAAATGAAGAAAGGCCCGCCGGTTTACGTCGCCCCACAGCAGGGGTGAGTGAAAAGGAAGTAGGAAGTAGGAAGTAGGAAGTAGGGCGGAAGCGCCGAGGAAAGCAAGGGTCGGAGCCCATCGCAAAATCCGCCGGCGAGAC
>CAZTHM010000461.1:0-2975 GCA_964613505.1 uncultured Acidobacteriota bacterium
TCCCGGAAGCATCGCGAATCTGCAGTGCCTGCGCGGTATCCACGACGTCATTCGACGTGAGGCCGTAATGCAAGTAGCGCGCTTCGGCGCCGACGCTTTCGGCGACGTTGGTGGTGAAGGCGACGACGTCGTGCTTGACCAGACTCTCGATTTCGAGAATGCGCTCGACGTCGAACGCGCCCTTCTCTCGAATAGCGCGCGCGGCTTCTGGCGGGATCATGCCGATTTCGGCTTCCGCCTCGGCCGCGGCGATTTCCACGTCCAGCCAACGCTGGAACTTGTTCTGGTCGCTCCAGATTTTGCCCATCTCCGGGCGTGTATAGCGAGGAATCATGGCGATTTTCGATTTTGGATTTTCGATTCCGCGGGGCGGGATCGAAGGGGCAATCGTACCACAGGCGGGGAAGAACAAATCAAAAGGCAAAAGTCAAAAATCAAAAGGCAAAAATGAGGAACAATTCGTGGTACCTGCCTGCGCGTCAGGGCATTCCATTTTTGATTTTTGCCTTTTGCCTTTTGATTTTGCTTTTGGCGCCAGCGGAACATAGCGCCGGCCTTTAGGCAGTCACCTAAGAATGCCAGGCTAAGGCTTGGCGCTACGTCTAAAACCGAAACATGGGCGTAGGTGCAGTCTGGCTGGCGAGGCGCTGATCGAGCCCGTTCGGCGCGGGGCGCGCGGCGAGCGCCTCTTCCGCACTCATGCGCCCAAACTCAACCTAAAGGAAAACGACCGACTGGACGCCCGCAATCTCGAAGCGCTTGCGGCAGCGCACGTTCTTGCACATAACGAGGTCGTCGCGGCGGATCATGTAAGACTGGGCCTTCGTGAACTTTGCGCGGTCGCGTTCGTCGGCACCGCGGGGAATCGCATTCTTCTTGGTGCGCACCAGCCAGCGAATCTCGTAAGTGTCGCTCTGGTGGCATTTCAGGCAAGAGAGAGTGGCGGGCTTCAGTGTTTCCTTTTCGTCAAAAAAGTCGCGTTCATCCATAGTGCGGCTATTCTAATCTGAATTGGCCCGCAAGACTACATTCCTTCTGGCCACGCGAGTATAATGCTCTCGAACTCTTTAATCTCCCGCTCCCTCGCCACACTCGTCTTGCGGAGATAAACCCCATGGCCATTCATTTCTCCGAGCAAGAAGTAGCTGATTTCATTTTTGATCGCACCATCGTTCATTGTCCGAAATGCCCGGACGTGGCTTGCATTCGTGCCGCGTGCATGAAAGTCGCCGACGATTTGCTCGACCTCGCCGCCATTTGTTACAAGGCGACACCGGTTTCGGATGGCGGCGACTAGAAGAGCAGTGGTCAGTGGTTAGTGAACAGTGGTCAGCAACCTCCTGGTCGTTGGTCTTTGCTGTCGACTCGAATGGCATTGCCCCTTTGACCAGCCAATCGTAGAAGGCCTCTGGCTTCTGAGTTCTCGCTACCCCGGCCAATTCGCGTACGCGTAAAGGATATCGACATACGACTGCTCGGCGCGGACGATTCCGGCGAGCCTGTTGTTCCCTTCGATGACAATGTATTCGTCGCGGCTGTGGGCGCGGTCGCCGTGGCCCAGCCCGCCGTCCACCGCGCTCAGGCTGAGGGGCGGCCGCGTGAATTGTGCCTGGGGGCTTGAGCCCGCCTCGCGTGGCCAAATCGCCGGCTCGATTCCGTACTCCTTGTAGACGCTGATCACCGATTGCACGACGGGAGCTTTCACGGAAGTTTGACTCCACTCGTCGCCGCCGCCGATGGGGATAATCTCGATGTCGGAGTAGCCGTGCTTGTCCAGGTGGCGACGGATGAGGTCGTGCGTAGGCTTGATCTCCTGGTTCGGGACCAACCGGCAATCAAGCTTGGCGGCAGCGCGGTCCGGCAAAATGGTCGCCATCCCGGGGCCCGTGTAACCCGACCACAGACCGTCAATATTCAGCGACGTGTCAAAGATGAGGTGTCGGACGGCTTCCGCGTCCGACCAGTTGTTGATCCAGGTTTTCGCATTTTTCCTTTCGCCCACCAGCAACCGATCTGCGAACTTTTGAATCAGCGCATTGTAGAGTTCAAGTTCTTCCTGATTGGGCGGACGAATGGCGTCGTGCAGCCCTTCAATCAAGATCTGGTTTCCGTCGGCTTTGACCATGGTGTTGAGCGCCTTGATGAGCCGCCAGTTCGGGCTGTCGAGGATGGCTTTGCGGCTGCTGTGGATGGGACGTTCCTGGGGGCCCCGTCCCCAGGCCTTGCCCGAGCAGACCAACTCCACCGAGCAAATACCCTTGCCCCCCAGACCCATGCGGATGTTGCCTTCGGCATCCTGCGAAGGCCCCAGGGTGACGTGGGCGTTGCACTTCTTCAGCCGGTCGCGGTAGGGGGCGAGCACCTGGTGGAAATGCGTGCTGCCCTGCTCTTCCTCGCCATCACAGGTGAACATGATGTTGACCGGCAGCTTGCCCTCCACCTCGAGAATGGAATCCATGGCGTTGAAGACCATGGCGTCCGCGCCTTTGTTGTTGACAGCGCCGCGCGCCATGATGACGTCGCCGAATGGAGCAAGCTTCACGACGTTGGCGGCCAGTGGGGGCGAACTCCACTCCTTCTCGTCAAACGGCTGGGTGTCGTACATGATGTAAAACGAAATGGTTTTGGGCGCACCCGCGTCGTAGTAAGCCCACACGCCGGGATGGCCGTCGGTCTTGACCAGTTCGACTTCCTTGCAGCCCAGCCGCTTGAAGTAGCTCATCAGCAGGCCGGCGCATTCCTGGATCCCCAATCCCCAGCTCGAGACACTCGGCTGGCGCAGGTACTCCTGCACGCGCGCGATGTGACGGCCTTTGTTCGTCGCGATGTGGTCGTGAATTTTGCGGACGCGCTCGGAGCGCAAAACGTCTTCCGTAAAACCCGCTGGCGCATCTAGAAACGAAAAAAATCCGCCCGCCGCCGTAGCCGCCGCTCCGGCGGTGAGCGTCAGAAATTCCTTCCGCGACATCGTCATG
>CAZTHM010000462.1:0-2954 GCA_964613505.1 uncultured Acidobacteriota bacterium
ACGCCCGGATGCTGCACGATGCCGGGATTGAGTTCCACCTGGTTTTCTGCGATCAGGCAGATGGTGACGTCGGCGCGGAGCAGATTCGGATTATTGGCCCAGCGCTTCAGGATGACCAGCGAATTGCGGTCTTCGCCCGACATGCCGGAAACGTCGCCGGCGGGCGCGAGGGTTTCAGCATAGTCAATAATGAGAGCGATCTTCTTGCCGTCCGTAATGCGCAATCGCATATAGTTGTCGAGGAGGTTGAGCACGCCATCGGGATTGCGGGGCAAGCCGGCGGAATAATTGGTCCCATGAAAGGTGTCGTAGCCGGTCAGCGCGCGGCCGAAGTCCGTTTGCATGTCGGGATGAGCGAAGTTAAGGCCGCCGCCGCGGTCGTAGGTCAGCACTATATCGCGCTGCCCGAACAGCGCTTCGTTCAGGAAGCGCGAGAGGGAGAGGAACTCGGTCGCGGCACCGCGCTTGACAGGGACGAGGTCGCGCACGTTGCCGTTCAAAACGAAAAGCGCGATGGTGCGCGAGTAGTACTTTTCCGAAAGCTGGCGGGCCCAGGCGGGGAGCATCGCCAGATTGGTCGGACTGGTTTTGGGCATAGTGGCCATATCAGTTGCGAATCCGCGTCCGCGTCGCGGGATCAGAATCGGCGGAGGACGAGCCGCTGGGCAGCGGGGCAAACAAGTCGCCCGCCTCCGGCGACGCCATTTCAAAGATCGCTTCCACCTGCCGGACGGTTTCCTCGGTCTGCTCCACATCGTGGACCAGGTTCTCCAGTTGATCGCTCACCTGCTGCGGATCGCGCATGGTGACCGACTGGTCGCGAATCAACTGCAAGACGTCCTCCAGGGCTAAGCACTGCGCGTCCACGACTTTCTGGTTCTCGCGCGCCTTCTCGAATTTCTCCAGGCGCTTGGTGAGAATTTCGATGCGCTTGCGGTTGATCTCCTGCACCTTGGGCGGATCCGACGGGAGAGTTTTCTGGAGCTTGGCCAGGTCGCGCTTAATGGCTTCCGGATCGGTTGTGTGCAGATACTCGGCAGCCTGGCGCGCGGCGAAGAGGAGCCGCAAATACGCCTGCAGCAGCCCCTGGAGTTTCGTCTCCATCTGCTCCAGGAACATCTGCGAGGTGGACGACAAGCGCGTGTAATTGGCTCGAATCGCGCGGCAGATGGAATCCAGCGCCGAGTAGCGGGTGCGCATCTCGGGAGGCAGGTCCATGAACATGGCCGTGAGCGTCATTTCTTTCTTGCGCTTTTCTGCCGCGTATTTCCAGGAGCGCACCAGCCGCCGGAAGGCGTTGCTCTGGGGGACCACGCTCAGGTAGATCAGTTCCAGTCCGGCGGCGAGGACGAGCGGCAAACCTGTCCCGGACACCAGCGCGAAAGCCGCAGCGCCCGCCAAGCAGATCCAATTGTACTGCCACTTCAAGGCTTCTTTGACAAAGTTCGTCTGAGTGAGGCCCAGGTCGTCGGTTTCCCGCTCGATGGCGCCGCGCAGCGTAGCACGGAATGGAGAAGAGAAGCCTGGCTGTTGATCGCTATCTTCTGGCATCAAATACTCACCCGCACCTGACCGCGGCCGGGCGCGCGGCGCAGGCAGGCGAGAACGTAGTCCGAGAGTTCGTGAAATTCCTTTTGCTGCTTGATTGCCGGCTCGCGCGGCCGCCCGAACGGCACCGGAACGTCCTCTACAATAGTACCCGGACGGGCGCTGAGAATAAAGATGCGGTCGGCGAGATAGAGGGCCTCCTCGACGTCGTGGGTCACGAAGAGCACGGTACAGGCGGTCTCGTCCCAGATGCGCAGCAGGAGATGCTGCATGTCGCTGCGCGTCTGGGCGTCGAGCGCGCCGAAGGGTTCGTCCATCAGCATGACCTGCGGGCGCACGGCCAGCGTCCGCGCAATGGCCACGCGCTGCTGCATTCCGCCCGAGAGCGTGTCGGGATAGGCCTTCTCGAAGCCCGCCAGTCCCACGGCTTCCATCAAGTGCTTGACCGTCTTCTTCTGCTCGGTTTCAGGAATGCCGTTGACCTTCATTCCATAAGCGATATTCTCAGAAACGGTAAGCCACGGAAAAGAAGTATACTTCTGAAAAACCATGCCGCGGTCGCGCCCCGGCCCGGCCACTGGTTTGCCGTTCACGAGCACCTGGCCCTTGTCGGGATGATCGAGCCCGGCAATCATTCGCAGGACGGTGGACTTGCCGCAGCCCGAGGGCCCGAGGAGAACTCGGAATTCGCCGACGTCGCGCCCTTCGGCCGAGAAAGCGTCTTCGACTTCGAGATTGATGTCGTGCAGGGCTTCGACCTTCTCGCCGCGCGCGCTCACGAAAATGCGGCCCACGTTCTGCAGGCTGATTTTGATCCTATTTTCCATGGGCCTCGGCTTTTACCGGAACACTTGCGCCGACCGCCGCGGGTCCCTCCGACGCGCGGCTCGCGACCTGCCGCCAGGGGAAGAGCACGCGTTCCAGGAATGTTAGCAGCCAGCGAAATAGAAACGCGGCAAACCCGATGGCGATGATGCCCGCATAGACACGCTCGAAGTCGAGCACTTTGCGCGCCGCTTCCACCATATAACCCACGCCTTTGCGCGCGTTCACCATCTCGGCGAGGATGACGTACGTCCAGCCAATGTCGTACAGAATCCGGAACGACCCGAAGATGGCGGGAAACGAGGCGCGGAACATCAGCCAGAGCACGTTGCGGCGCTTGGCGCCCAGGGTGTAAGCGGTTTCGAGCAGGGCGTTATCCACGCGGTTGACTTCTTCCACCACCACGGCGAGCAGGTAGAAGAACATTCCGAACCAGAGGAACGCCACCTTCATCGCCTCGTCCATTCCCAGCAGGGCGATGAACGCCGGCAGGAACGCGGTGATGGGCATGGCGCGCATGGGCGCCGCCACCGGGTTGATGAGGTCGTGAAGCCAGCGGAAGCTGGCCATCATCAGCCCCA
>CAZTHM010000463.1:0-2935 GCA_964613505.1 uncultured Acidobacteriota bacterium
GCCACCTCCCCAACCTATTAGGGAGGTAGCCAGTCAGCCAGGCCACCAACACGACGATCGGGCCAAAACTGAGCACAAAACGTGAGGAGCTTCTTCTCCGAACAAAGCCTGCAACCGCCAGATCATTTGACACTTATTCCTCACGCCGGCAACCAGTCAGGGGCGTGTTCTGGTGGGCCCCTCCCGGGCCTCCAATCCCCTGGAAGTGCTTATCGGCAACAAGCGTAGTCAGGTTGAGGAGAAGCTGGACAAGAAGCACACTCGTGGTCGCCCTGGCGGTTTGAATTCTCAGACTGTAGTGGCTTGAGGGGTTTGGGTAGCGGAATGCTCCCCCGGAGAAGCTACTTCGCGTTTCGACCCACGGACGGAATGTCTAAAGTACAGTCGGCAGTTGACAGTTGGCAGGAGAAAGTTGAAAGTTGACAGTCGAAAGTGCGATTCGGCAGACCGTTGCTTTGAGCTTTTGACTTTCGACTTTAGACTCTCAACTTTCGACTAGCTTGAGTCTCCGAAGGAGGACCAAGGAGTGAGTCTTCATCACGTCATTGAAGCGCAGCAGTTCGATGTCCCGACCCTCGAGAGACTTTTCGAGGTCGCCGAGCAGATGGAGCAGGTGGTGGCCCGCGGCGGGATTACGGATTATCACAACCGTATCATGGCCACGCTTTTCTACGAACCCTCGACACGGACCCGCTTCTCGTTTGAGGCCGCCATGTGCCGCCTGGGGGGAGACGTGATCTCGACCGAGAACGCGGGGGAATTCTCCTCCGCGGCCAAGGGTGAAACCCTCGAGGATACCATCCGCATCCTGAACGGCTACGCCGACGTCATCGTGATCCGGCACAAGGAAGTCGGGTCCGCGCGGCGCGCGGCGGCGGTCAGCCGCGTCCCGATTATCAACGCCGGCGACGGCGCCGGCCAGCACCCCACGCAAGCTCTCCTCGACCTTTACACCATTCGCAAGGAGATCGGCGCGATCGACGGCCTGCGCATCGCCATGGTGGGCGACCTGGCCAATGGACGCACCGTGCGCTCTCTCGCCTACCTGCTCAGCAAGTTTCGTGACGTCAAGATGTACTTCGTCGCCCCGCCGCTGCTCAAGATGAAAGAGGACATCCTCGAGCACTTGAGGGAACGCAACGTCTGGTTTACGGAAGAGTCGGCCCTCGACAAGGTCCTGCCGGAAGTGGACGTGGTGTACCAGACGCGCGTGCAGAAAGAGCGCTTCGGCGACCGCATCGCCGACTACGAAAAATGCCGGGGCGTGTACGTCATCAACTCGGAGACCCTCCGGCTGATGAAGCCGAAATCGATCATCATGCACCCGCTGCCCCGCCTCGATGAAATCACCATGGAAGTTGACGCGGACCCGCGCGCCGCCTACTTCCGCCAGGCCCAGAACGGCCTTTACGTCCGCATGGCTCTCCTCAGCATGGTCCTGGGAAAATAGGCAAATCGCCGTCCCGCCCGCGCCCACCAAGGCCGGGCCGCGAATCCGGCCTCCCGAAAGTGGCCGGCCTGGCGCGGGGGCATTAACTGCTTGTGGCTGGACCGCAACTGCGCCGTTGCTGTTCCTTAACCGCCACCAAAGTGCCTCGGACTGGAACTAAAGTGCCGTTGCGCTCCTCGTTTATCACGAAGAGAATCAGGCCCGGGATAACGACGATGACAACTCAAAAGGGTAAACAAGAAAGCAAGGGAGCAAAAGAAATGCCAATCGGCCTTCGCATTCGGAGCCTCCGCGAACAAAAGGGTCTTTCTCAGGGAGATATTGAGAAGCTTACAGGATTACTAAGATGCTATACCTCCAGAGTGGAGAACGGGCATACTATCCCGTCCCTGAACACGCTGGAGAAGTATGCGGCCGCCCTCAACCTCCCGCTTTACCAACTCTTCTACAGTGGCGACGGGACACCCCCGACGCCCAACCTCAGTCCACGCAAAACGCTGGATGAGTTGGCGCAAGAGGAAGGTAAAGACGGGTCCGATGCTCGCTTTCTCGTGAAGCTCAGGACCCATCTCGATCGGATCGCGGAGTCTGACCGCCAGGTGCTGATTACTTTGGCGAAGAAACTGGCAACACGCTGAAAGTCTAGCTCCGGCCAAGCCCCACCGCTGCGTCGCGGGGAGTCGTGTCCGAGGAGAGAACTCCCTTCAGCGGCCGGTGAGAACTACTTGCGCTCGTCCTGGGGAACCAGAATAACGTTCTCCTCCGGCTCCTTGCCCGTCGCCCTCTCCGGTGGCTTCCCGCCGAGCGACCTTAGGTAGTTCACTAGGTTCCATTTGTGGGTGTCGCTCATCCGCGTGCCTTGGCTGGGCATCACCTCGGAACCCACTCCGATGATGGCGTAGATTGTCCCGTCGCTGCGATCTTTTAGCGTTTCGGGCTTGGTGAAATCGGTGGGAGTGATCTTCATCTCCTCCACCATCTCCCCCTTGCCGTCGCCCTTCTCCCCATGGCACATAGCGCATTGGGTCCGGTAGAGCTTCGCCCCGCGCTCGACCGATAGCGTGGTGTACTTGATAGGGTTCTTACGCGCAGTATCCTCAGGAGTGACCTTGGGGGGATGGGGCGCCCCGGGTGCAGTAGGAGGTGCGGCCGTTGTCCCCTTTTCATCCGCCGGCGGCTTCTGTTGCTGCGCCCAAACGCTACCTGCCATGATCGCGAGGACCAGGAGCCCAAAAAGATACTTTGCTCGCATGAGGCCTCCCGTTGGGTCCAGCACTCTGGGGCGCACACGCCTCCGTCCTCGCCCCGGTGCTTTTGAACCACCTCCATCTTCCCATAGCAATTCCCGTGCCCGGAATGACATTTGTCAGACCAAAGGGAACAATGTGTGGTGTCTTAACACCGCACGAGTGACTTTTTGTCACTTCTTGGCCTGAGTTGCCAGCCGGCAAGACTTGGTTGTGGGTTGTTGGTTGTGGGTGGTGG
>CAZTHM010000464.1:0-2934 GCA_964613505.1 uncultured Acidobacteriota bacterium
GGTAGGTGGGCGTGCTTGCGTCTTCGGGGCTGAGCGTCAGCAGAAAATGCTTAATCGCTTCGTCGTACTTCTTTTGATTTGCCAGGATGCGCCCGATGTGAAAATGCGCCAGCGGAAAGTTTGGCTCCCGCTCGACAGCTTTACGGTAAAACTGCAGAGCCTCGTCCAGCCGCCCTTGCTGTTCTCGCATGACGCCGAGATTGTGGAAGGCCCGCGAGTGGAAGGGATTGCTCTCCACCGCTTTCCGAAACACCTCCTCCGCCTCCAGGTACTTGCGCTGCTCAATCAGCAGCACGCCATAGTTGTAGTAGCTGTCGGCATGATTGGGATTAAGGCGAACCGCGGCGCGAAAGTGCTCCTCTGCCTTCTGCGGTTGTTTCGTCCTGCCGTAAAGGATAATCAGATTCGCGTGCGCCTGCACCAACTCCGGGTCGAGTTCCAGCGCTTTCTCATGCTCCACGATGGCGTCTTCGATCCGGCCGGCCTCCTCGAATTCGATTCCGCGCTGCACGTGAGACGCAGCGCCTCGGTCGAGCGCGCGCATTTCGTCGCGCAGCGAGTCCTGAACGGGCGGCACGAGGGTTTGATTGGCGGCGTGCAGCTTAAGGTGCTCTTCCGAGCTCGGGCTGTCACCGAGCTTCCGGTAAGCCAGTGCGAGCCCGTAGTGCGCAGCGCCGTAGGCGGGAAACAGTTCGCAAGCCCTCCGGTAGGATTCAACGGCGGCAGTCAAATCGCCATTGGCGGCGCGGATCCGGCCAATCCCGTAATAGGCCTCAGCCGCGTCGCGATGTTCCTTGATGATGGTTTCATAGATTTTTTCCGCCTCCTCCCAGTCGCCGGCAGCGAGGAGACTTTCCGCGAACTTCAATCGGGCCGGCAGGTAGTCGGGATTCAGGCGAAGCCCCGCGCGGAATGTGCTCGTCGCTTCTGCACGCTTCCCCTGCGCGCTTTGCAGCGATCCCAGGTAGTATAGCCATCGGAACGCTCCGGGATCGAGCTGGTGAGCCCGCTCATAACACGTCGCTGCCGCCTCACGCCGCTTGTAGAGATCCAGCAGCATGCCAAGTTTGCCGCTGGCATTGGCGTCGCGAGAATTCGCGCGCGCGGCGTCATGGGCCTCCTGGACCTGTGCCCTGACCGCCGCAGGGAAATCCGTCAAGTCCACTTGGGGCAATTCCGGCAGCGATGAATTCTGAGCCCGAAGGACCGGAACCCCAATCGCCAGCGTCAGAATCGCGACCAGGAAGTTGCACCGCATGGATTGATTGTAAGGTCAGAATCGGACCCGAAATCAAGTCCGGATTTCCATTGTCCGCCTTCGGTCTTTGAACAGTTGACTTTCTCCGGTTGAAGAGAGGCTCCGAAATTCGCTCAGGATCGCGATGCCATCGAGGCAATCGTTCACCGCAATTCAAAAGCGGCCCGTGACAAAAGTCACCGGCACATTCTCCTCATTCCCGGTACTATAGACCGCTTGAGCAAGGGGAGTACTTTGCGCACGAGTCCGTATTTTCTCGCAGGGCTAATCGCTCTGGGTTCGATCCTGCCGGCGCGGCTGGGCGCGCAAGCCCCCTCTTCTCCCGCCCCGATTACCCTTTCCGGAATTCGTTTCTCCGGCAGCCTGCGCTTGCGCCCCGAGATCTGGGACTGGTTTGACACCAATCGCGCTGATCCCAATTACGCTTACTTCGCTTCCTTGCTCCGCCTAAGCCTCAGCCAGGAGAGGAAGAGATGGGACTGGCAGGCGGAATTCGCCCAGCCTTGGCTGGCGGGCCTGCCCGAACATTCCATCGCCCCTGCGCCCCAGGGTCAGCTCGGATTGGGAGCGAACTACTTTGCCGCGAACAACTCTGCGGCGCCGTTGAATCTGTTTCTGAAACAGGGATTCGTGCGCGTGAAGGGGATCTTCGGGGACAAACCGAGCAGCTTGCGAATCGGGCGCTTCGAGTTTGTGGACGGCGCCGAAACCAGCCCCAAGGATGCCACGCTGGCGGCGCTCAAGCGCGACCGCATCGCCCACCGGTTGGTGGGCAATTTCGGATTCTCCCATGTGGGCCGAAGCTTCGACGGCGTGCAGTACGTGCGGGGAATGCCGGGTACGAATATCACTCTGCTGGCGGCCCGCGCCACCAGCGGCGTCTTCCAGGTGAATGGCTGGGGAGAATTGGACACCGACATTTTTTATGGCGCGATCACGCGCACGGTCGGCAAGAAGCCCGCGGGAGAGTGGCGAGTGTTTGGGCTCAGCTATCACGACGGCCGGGGAGCTCTCAAGACGGACAACCGTCCTGCCGCGGCGCGGGCGGCGGATCATACCAATCTCCGCATTACCAGTGTGGGCGGCCACTACCTGCAAACCCTCGCTACGGGTTCAGGGAGCCTGGATGCTTTGTTCTGGGGCGTAGGGCAGTTTGGACACTGGGGCGTACTCGATCACCGGGCGGGCGCCATCGCCGTCGAAGCCGGCTTTCAGCCGAAGTTGAAGCTCAAGCCCTGGTTTCGCCTGGGATATTTCTACAGCACGGGCGATGGAAATCCCAACGACGGAACGCATCAAACTTTCTTCCAAGTGCTGCCCACGCCGCGCATCTACGCGCGCTTTCCCTTCTACAATTTGATGAACAACCAGGACGCGTTCGCGGAGCTCATCCTCCGCCCGCATCCCAAGTGGACAGTCCGCGCCGAGGCCCGCACCCTGCGTCTGAGCAACAAGAATGATCTCTGGTACGTCGGTGGGGGAGCCTTCCAAGCGACGACCTTTGGCTTTGTCGGACGCCCCAGTAATGGCAGCCAGAGCCTTTCAAACGTCTACGATGTGAGCGTCGATTACCAGTTAAACGCCCACTTGACGCTGACCGGGTACTACGCGGGTGCGACCGGCAGGACGGTGGTCGAGAAGATCTATCCCAACGGCGCAGCCGGCCAATTCGGGTA
>CAZTHM010000465.1:0-1750 GCA_964613505.1 uncultured Acidobacteriota bacterium
CAGCTCGAGACGAAGCGCGAGGTCATGTCACGGCTCATCCAGAGCCTGCTCACCCTGAACGACCAGGCCCAGGCCGATGCCGGGCAGCGGATCACTCTGGTTTACGGCCAAGTCAAGCGAGACCTCCTCCTCGTCGTCGGCGTGCTTTTCCTGGTCGCCCTCGGAACCGGGCTGTATACGTTGCAGGCCAACCGCAAGACCTTCGAGCGCATCCATCACCTGGCGGAAAAGCTCCAACTCCAGAACGAGCAGCTCGCGGCGCTGTACGAGGCGATCAGCGTGGTCAGCCAGGAACAGGAACTCGCCAAAGTCTTGCAGGATGTCTGCGAGCAATTGAGCCGGGCTCTGGGCGTCAAGCGGGTCATTTTCTTGCGCTACCATCCGGACCCCGCGCGCTTCATTCCTCAGGCCACCTGCGGAGCCACGCTCGAGGCAGCGAATGAGATAGGATTCGGGGCTCTGGTGGAGTCGTCACTCGCTTCGCTGGAGGACGGAAAACCTTTCCATTTGCAGACCGCGCCGAGTCAAGCTCCAAGTGAATCGCCGGAATTGCCGCGGGGTCAATTCCTCATCTTGCCCCTCCGCATGGGCGCGGCGCTTTTCGGAGTCTTCGCGCTGGCCCGCGAGGAGGGCTCGAGCGCTTGGGGCGAGGCGGGCTTGCAGCTTTCCTCCAAGATCGTGGAAGCCACGCTGGGTCCGCTGAAGAATGCGCGACTCCTCGAGCAGCTGAAGATGCAATCCGAGCAACTCCGCAAGCTGTCCTGGAAGCTGATCGAAGTTCAGGAAGAGACGCTGCGGCAGGTGGCGCGCGACCTGCACGACGAGTTCGGCCAGATTCTGACGGCCATCGGCGTGATGCTCGGCCGCGCCGGGCAGAAGGGTCTGGACAAGGATTCGGTCTTCGTTCAGGATGTTCAGAAGGTCAAGAAGATCGTCGAAGACACGCTGCAGACGGTGCGCGACAGCTCGCAGATTTTCCGCCCGGCGATTTTGGATGACTTCGGACTGGAACAAACCCTGGAGTGGTTCACCAAACAGTTTACGCGCCAGACGGGAGTCAAGGTGTACTTTCAAGGCGAGATGATCGACAGCTTCTTCCCCGGCGAGGACGCCATCCACCTCTACCGGATTGTTCAGGAGGCTCTTAACAACGTCGCGCGCCACTCCAAGGCGCAGGAGGCCTGGGTCGTCCTGGGCGAGAAATCCGACGAGTTGAGCCTCGAAGTCCGCGACAATGGTGTAGGATTTGACCTGGCGGGCGAGATGGTTCGGGCCTCCGGCGAAGGGCTGGGCTTAATGGGAATGCGCGAGCGCGCCGAGCACTTGAAGGGCTCCTTCAGCATCAGTTCGGCCCCGCACCAGGGGACCGTGGTCCAGGTCCGCATTCCACTCAAGAGGACGGCCGTGCGCCCCGCGGCGGAAAAGGTGAGTTAACCGATGACAACGACCGGCTCAGAAAAAAAGATTCGAGTGCTGCTCGCGGACGACCATGCCCTGGTCCGCCAGGGGTTCCGGCGCATCCTGGAAGACGACCCCACCATCACGGTCGTGGGCGAGGCCAGCACGGGCCTGCAGGCGCTCCAACAGACGAAGGAACTCAAGCCCGACATCGTGGTGATGGACCTCTCCATGCCCGATTTGGGCGGGCTCGAGGCCAGCGCCGAAATCCTCAAGGCGCTTCCTCAGACCAAAATCCTCATTCTGAGCATGTACTCAAACGACGCCTATGTCCGCAAAGCTTTCGAGATTG
>CAZTHM010000465.1:1760-2932 GCA_964613505.1 uncultured Acidobacteriota bacterium
CTGAAGAATGCCATCGAAGTGGATCTGACGCGCGCCATCGCCGCGCTGGCGGAAGGCGGCGCGTACATGAGCCCGGCCATCTCCCACGTCGTCATTGAAAGCCTCAAGTCGGGGTCGTTCGAGGACCGCAGCAAAGACCCCTACGAACGCCTCACGCTGCGCGAGAAGGAAGTCTTGCAGCTTATCGCCCAAGGTAATTCCAATAAAGAGATTGCAGTATTGCTGAACATCAGTGTCAATACCGTCGCCGTGCATCGTGCCCACGTCATGGAAGCCCTGGGACTCCACCGCACCGCCGAGATCGTCCTCTTCGCCGTCAAACGCGGCCTCGTCGTGCCGCAGTAGAGGCCGATCCCGCATGCGCACCGCGCCTCACGGGGAATCGCAGACACCATAGACCGATGTCTGCGCCAGCCCACGGTGAATCGTCCTGTGATTGACCGTGGGCTTTTCCTATCGACGAAAACCCACGGTCAGAAAGGCACTGACCGTGGCTACTACTCTCCACGAATTGCCTCCACGCGAGGAAAAGACGCCAGTGTAACAAGGCGAGCGCGGTTGGTTTTTTCCGACTGGCTCTAAAGCGACTCGGCTCCCGTCTGCAAAAACCAGATCCCCCAATTGTTCTCAACGTGATGGTAGCACTCACAGCGCGTCATTGCCTACTCCGCTCGTCACCAGCAAGGAATAATTCGTGGTTGGGTGGCACATCCTTAGAAGTTGGCGGGGGGGGCGGAAAAAAGACTTGACAAACCGACGGTAGTATGCTATACTTGTAGTCTATCGATTTGACCCTTGTCCACGTCGCGGAGCGGGCGAAGGGAGGCGGACAAATGGACGGCAAGCCAAAAGTCGCCCCAAAGTACGCCAAGCAACTGGAAACAAATGGCTTGGGTCCATTTCGAGGGAGGATGGAGCGGAAGGCCGGGCATCGTAAAAGATTGTTTTTTGGCCCCCTTAAGCTGGCATGTTGATGAAACGAAAGAACCTGGCAGCTTTGGGAGTGCACAAAACGTGGGCTAGTTGGGTCAAAAAGCGTACAACTAGCCGACGATTTGTGCCGAATTCGGTCACTTGTGGACGCTTTCGCGCTGAGATGCCTTGGACCTCAAGGGGTGGGATCGCTTGCCGGGACTGGCCGGGAGAACCGCCGGTTTGTGGAGCCTGCGACT
>CAZTHM010000466.1:0-2904 GCA_964613505.1 uncultured Acidobacteriota bacterium
GATAATCGCTGCCGAAGTTTTTTCATGAAGTTCGCTCCTTAGGGTGTTGCGAGACTGGGGGATTCTACCTGAAAAATGTCTGGAGCGGCAGGTCCGAAGCACGGCAGTTGGGCCGCCAGGCAAGCGCCCCGTCGTGCTTCCTGACGGTGGCCGAATACGGCCATATCTGGCCAAAATCGAGCGGACCGGTTTGCTGCCTCAGCGGGACTCCACATGACTGCCGCTGTATTTATAAGAAAACAAAGGGAATAATCTCCAAGAGAATTCGCGCTGACTGGCTGCGAAGTTGCGACTGAGAAAGACTCGGACTCTGTTAATCGCCTTCGAGGAGATCGCATGAACAGCCACAGAGGGACCAGAAAGAATTCCGATGTGTGGTTTCGAAGAACCGCCACTGCGTTCATCCTAATCTTTGGCCTATTGGCGTTGCCAGTCTGGGCAACGCAGGACCCGCAGGACGTGTCGGAACCGCCTCAGCCATCGGAGGAGGCGCCCGCTCCGGCGGTCGCCCCCCAGTCCGAGGCTCTACCTCCCGTGTACAACCCGTTGCCACAGACACTGACCCTGGCGGCGGGAACAGTAATCTCGATCCGGACTTCACAATATCTCTCCAGCGATCAAAACCGGCCTGGCGACGGCTTCAGCGCCGAATTGCAGCAGCCGCTGGTTGTTGATGGCTGGGTCGTGGCGCGGCGCGGGCAGACGGTACTCGGCCGCGTCGTTACCGCTCAGAAGGCGGGACGCATCAAGGGAGTGTCCCAACTGGGAATCGAGCTCAGCCAGCTCGTGCTGGTGGACGGAAAGCAGATGCCCATCCGCACGCAGTTGATGCAGACCTCCGGCGGCAAATCTCAGGGACGCGACGCTCATGCCGTTGGGACCGCGACGGGAGTCGGCGCGATCATAGGCGCCGCTGCCGACGGCGGGAAGGGTGTTGCGATTGGCTCGGGTGCCGGGGCAGCGGCGGGTCTGGTGGGCGTGTTGCTCACGCGTGGGCGGCCCACGGTGATTCCTCCCGAGACTTCGCTGACATTTCAGTTGGAATTCCCCGTCACCTTCACGACCCAGCGCAGCAGCCCGGCGTTTCGGCCCGTCAATCAGGGAGACTATGACGGCGGGAGAGTTCTGCGCAGACGAACCGATCATTTCGCGGTCCCGCCCGAGCGCCATCCGACTCTCTACCCTTATGGCTATTACCCAGGTCCGGTTTTCTTCGGCTTCAGCTACTACCAGTTCGGCGGGCGCCGGCATCGGCGCTGGTAGGCTGAGGGGTCTCCCTACTGTGAGAAAGTAGAAGCGATTTGACATCGCCGAGTTTGACGTGCCACCTCTACGTCCCCCCTCATAACGATTCGGGTCATGATTCGCGGCAGTCGGCGACATCTTGATTGTGGTGTACATTTGTGCATATACTTGGAGGTGTGGACTGCGAATGGAACCCTGAGAAGGCGCGGTTAAATCTCAAGAAACACGATGTCCATTTCTCGGACGCCGTGGCAGCGCTGGAGGACGAACGTGCCCTGACGATTCGCGACCCGTACTCTGATGAGGAAGAACGTTGGGTCACTCTGGGATGGGACGCCTTCGGCAGAGTCCTGGTGGTTGTTTACACGTGGCGCGGTGATCGGCTTCGCTTGATCTCGGCGCGCCGGGCTTCGGCCCATGAAAGGCGGCAGTACGAGGAAGGCTTATGAGAAAAGAATACGATTTCAGCAAGGGCAAACGCGGGGCGGTGGTGCCGGTTCCTAAAGGCAAGACGCGCATCACCATCCGCCTGGACGATGACGTCTTGGCGTGGTTCCGGCATCAGGTCGATATTGCGGGCGGGGGGAACTATCAAAGCCTGATCAACACGGCCTTGCGTCAGTATGTCGCCCAGGCCCGCGAACCCCTCGAAGAAACCCTGCGGCGGGTGATTCGCGAGGAGATTCGGACCGCAAGCTGATCGAGCACCGTAACGCGCACTTGTTGTCCTAGGTCCGAGACTCTTCGGTTTCGTGGACGGTCATACTGATTCCCTCCCGCCCTGCGGCAGGAGATCGACGCGGCCACGCCTTTGCGCTCGCACGGGAAAGGCTCTCGAGTTCAACAACGATCCTTCGCGTCCGCTTATTTAATGCCGAGGGACAAATGGCGTATACTCCGCTCGCCCATTTGGAAGTGAAGGGAACCGCCCATGCGTTGGGCCCTATCGATCGTCGTCACGCTTGCCGTCCTGGGGCCGGGGGAAGCTGAGCGCCGGCCGTTTCTTGACAGCACACACCCATCAAAAGTATTCGGCGAAGCGCGCCATTATCGAATCTTCCTGCCGGCCGATTACGAGTCGAGCTCGAAGCCCTATCCCGTCATCTACTATTTCCACGGCCACAGCGACCGTTACACACTTGAGAAATATGACGACGGGAAAGACACGATTCCTAAAATCGCTGCCTTTGTGGCGGCTCATCCCGTGATCGTCGTCTCTGTAGACGGATACGTGGCGCAGGATTATCAGGGCTTCTACGGGGGAACTCCCTGGGACATCATGAAGGACGGCGGCGACTATGATTTCGGCGCCTACTTCCAGGAACTCGTCCCTCACATCGACGGCACATACCGCACATTAACCTCCCGCCGCTTTCGCGCCACTTCCGGGCTGAGTATGGGGGGATTCATGAGCCTTTACCTCAGCTCGCGTTATCCGGATTTGATCGGCAGCGCCTCCGCCTTCAATCCCGGACCGGAATTCTACGTCGGCGACAAGGGCCGGCGCGTCTTGTGGCGCCCCAAAGACCATGTGGCCAGCCACACGCGAACCATGGTGCGGCTAGTGCGCGCCAGCGGCGACTACATCAGCCAGTATCACGAAGAAACGCGCGATGCATACGCCCGCGCCGACAACGTCGATTTCAAGTATCGGCAGGA
>CAZTHM010000467.1:0-2902 GCA_964613505.1 uncultured Acidobacteriota bacterium
ACCGCAAGGCACTCTATGAAGCGATGGAGCGAGGCTAACGTTGTTCGTCGCAGACACAAATCTCTTGCTCTACGCGGCGAACCGCCGAGCTCCCCAGCACCCTGCCGCCAAGGAAATGCTGCGGCGCTGGCGCTCGAATACAGAGGCTTGGTTTGTAACGTGGTCTATTGTTTACGAATTCCTGCGCGTGGCAACTCATCCCAAAGTCTTTGAAAACCCGCTCACTTTGACAAACGCCTGGGATTTCGTTGCGGGCCTGTTTACTTCAGGTTCGTTTGGCGTATTGACGGAAACAGAGCATCACCCGGACATCCTTCGCGACCTCGCCAACGAGTATCCGGACCTCTCGGGAAACCGGGTGCATGACCTGCACATCGCTGCCGTGATGAAGGAGCATGGCATCGCGGAGATTCGTACCGCCGATACGGATTTCCACCAGTTCCGGTTTCTTCGCGTGGTCAATCCGCTGTTGACCTGATTCCCGTCGCCAATTGCGATTGGATCCTCCCGTCGGGCACTCTCGGTTGGGTTCTGGTCCCCCGGCGCTACTTCTGGCGGCCGAAAACTTCGCGGTAGGCCACGTTCAGGTCATCGAGGGCGCGGGCGCAGTCACCCGTAAAACTCGAGCCGTGCATGATGGCGAGAGTCGCGGGCTTGAGGTCAGCGAGCTTCTTCAGGTTTTGCGCGGTGAGCGGAGTGTAGGGAACGTAATCCGCGAGGATGCCCGCCTGATATTCCTTCATCGCCTGATGTGAGCGGCCTACGACATCGGTGGATGTGAGCGGCTCGACGTCGCCGGTTTGATGGAACAGGTCCGAGCAGAGCAGCGTCTTCTGCGTCTCTTCGAAGAGCACGCCGGCGTCCCAGCCGTGCGGCAGGTGCGGCGTCTGGCAGTAGCGGAAGCGGTACTTCCCCGTCGTGAAGGTCTCGCCGTCAGCGAGGGCGCGCGACTCGCGGCCAATGAAGTCGTTCACGCTCACCAGCGCGCCAACCTGGCTGCAAATCACGTCGGCCTTCGGCGCCGCGCCAAGCCACTCGTTGAGCGAGCCGCATTCGTCCGACTCAAAGTGGCTGAAGCTGATGTGGCGCAACTCCGAAACATTGATAATCTTCGAGACCGCTTCGCGAATTTCCGCGTGCATCCCCCGCAGCCCGGTGTGGAAGAGCAACGGTTCATCGTCCTTGATGAGAAAGTGGTTGAATTGTAGATTGCCCCATTGCGCGAAGATCGAGATGCGATAGATGTTAGGCGCGATCTCGGTAGTGGTCGCCATGTTACCCTCCTCATTCGATTGTGTTGGTCCAAACGTCCCGAACTACCTATCCTACAGTAACTCCGTCGCTGGACTCCATCCGATTGTAGTAGATTAGTTCCCGAATCCGTCCGATCGTGCGGCTCGGGAGGCGAAACATGGCTATTCAAAGGCGAGAGTTTTTGAAGACTTCGGCGCAGATGCTGGCTGCGGGAGCGACCTTATCTTTACCCGCCCTCCGCGCTGCGGAGCGAAGCGCGCGGGAATTCGCCGCCTACCAGGAAAAGCGCCGCAAAGAATTGTGGGGTCTGCTCGGCGACCTGCCGTGGCAACACAAGCCCGGCCCGGCGAAGCTCGTAAAGACGGAGAAGCACGATGGCTACACGCTGGAGCGTTTGGTGCTCGACCTGAACGGCGTCGAGCCCGTGCCCGCGCTGTTGCTCATTCCCGACAAGATTCAGAAGCCCGCGCCGGGACTGCTTTTCATCCATTGGCACGGCGGCATGTACGACCTGGGCAAAGAGCAGCTCCTTATCGGCGACAAGGCCCAGCCCGCCTACGCGCCCGTCTGTGCGGAGAAAGGTTTGGTCACGCTCGCCATCGATAGCTGGTGTTTCGGCGAGCGGAAACACGCCAAGGTCGGCAAGGTCGGAGAAGAAGACGCCTTCAAGCTGATGCTCTGGCGTGGCCAAGTTCTTTACGGCATGATGATGTTCGACGAATTTCGCGCCGTCGATTACCTCGCCAGCCGGCCGGAGGTCGACTCGAAGCGGCTGGGCGCGTTCGGCATGTCGATGGGCTCGACCAAGGCGTGGTATCTGGCGGCGCTCGACCCGCGCGTCCGGCTCTGCCTCGATGTTTGCTGCCTCACCGAATTCGAAGAGCTCATCAAGATCAACAACCTGAAAGGCCACGGGATCTATTACTATGTGCCGCGATTATTGCAGCACTTCTCCACCGCGCAGATCAATGAGCTCATCGTGCCGCGCCCGCGACTGAGCGTGAACGGGCGGCAGGATGATTTGACTCCACCCGCGGGCGTCGAGAAAGTGCGCGATTATCTGCTCCCGCTTTATCGCAAATACGGCCGCGAGGCGGATTGCCGAATCGAGCTCTTCGACTGCCCGCACGTCGAGCTGCCGGAAATGCGCAAGCTGATTCTGGAGTGGATGGAAGCGCATCTGGTGGCGCCCGCGAACAAGGCCTAACTCGCCTTCCAGGCCCTCTTAAGCCGGGGTTATTCACTAACCCGCTACCCCCCACCTATAGGGCGGGCTCCAAAAAATAACCCAGAATCTTGTGGTTTTTTCCTTTACAAGCCCTTTCCTTCGTGCTAGTTTTTGCTTGACGTTACGGGGATCCTCGCGTCAGCCATACCTTTTTGCGCCAGATGGCATGACGGAGTCGAAAGAAGCAGGGTTCGGGCACCAGCGTTCTTCGCCGCCGCGGCGGCGAAACCAACCGGAAAATTCCCCGGCTAGTAGGCTTGTCCCTTGCCAGACTCCGACTTGTGCTGTGGTGTCCAGTTCTCGACGGCTTTGACACAGTGCGTGGTGGTGGTGTGCTCGGGAGGGTTGCGAAGTGTACAAACTAAAACGGGTCGAACTGCTCGGCTTCAAATCGTTTGCCGATAGAACTCGCCTGGACTT
>CAZTHM010000468.1:0-2590 GCA_964613505.1 uncultured Acidobacteriota bacterium
GATGAAACTCCTACTGAGAACTGAGAACTGAGAACTGACAACTGTTCACTGTCCACTGTTCACTGTCCACTGTTCACTGACCTCTGTCCACTGTCCACTGTCCACTGTCCACTGACAACTGTTCGCTGTTCACTGACCTCTGTTCACTGTTCACTGTCCCCTGTCCACTGTCCACTGACCTCTGTTCACTGTCCACTGTTCACTGTCCACTGACAACTGAAAACTGGAGAGTTGTGTCATAATCCTGGGTTTGGGAGCTACTTCCATGACGACCGAGATGGGCTCTGAATCCTCGGCAGGCAAGGCCACGAGAGCAGCGTGGACTTTCGCAGCCCTGCTGCTTTTCTGCGCCGGCCCACTGGGCGCCCAGACGCCCGCCGTGCGTCTCTGGGCGGTGAGCGATGGCGTGCGCGTCAACCCCACCACGGGCCAGGTGATCGAAGCCCGCACGGACATTCACGCGGACTACCCCGCCGGAGATTTTCGCGCCGCGAACTCCGTGTGGAACGGTGCGAGCAAGACGGTTTCGCTCAAGGCCGCCCGCAACGAGTTCGTGGCCTTTCAGGTGATTGTGGAAGCCTCCGCACCGGTCAACGAAGTGGACGTGAAGTTCGCGGGGCTCGCGGGGCCCTCGGGCGCGCGCCTGGAGGGCAAGTACGCCGCGGTCTTCAAAGAGTGGTACGTTCAGGTGCGCCGCGCGACGACCGGCTACGAGAAGAGTTCGCTCGGGCCGGGATGGTATCCCGACGCGCTGATGCCGCAGCGGCAAGCCAGGCTCCTCTCGGCTGTTCCTTTTTCCATTCCCGACCTCTACAACAACATCCCTGGCCAGACGAATCAGGCGCTGTGGGTCGATCTCTACGTGCCCAACGACCGCTCCGCCGCTCCGCCCGGCCGCTACACCGGCGACTTCGAAGTCACCTGGAAAGGCGGCCAGGACAAGCTTCACATCGCGCTCGACGTTTGGGATTTCGCGCTGCCGCAGGAGAACCACCTTCCCGGCGACATCTGGAACGGCTCCATGCGCAACATGCCGCCGCAGGAAGAGATGGCCTATTACCAATTGGCGCGTCAGCACCGCTTTCTGCCGCTGATCTATGCTTACCGCCCCAAGCTGAAGATTCAGGGCGCGAGCGTGAGTCTTGATTGGAGCGAATACGACCGGCGCCTCACGCCATATCTGGACGGGTCGGCGTTCACGGCGGCGCATGGCTATTGGGGGCCGGGCTACGGGCTGCCTCTCGACCACGTCATGCTGCCCTTCAATGTCGAGAAACACGGGAACAAGAAAACGGCGTGGCCCCTCGCCGTGCCCGACGCCGGACGTACTCCCGAATACGAAGCGGTTTGGAAGGAGACCGGCCGCCAGTTCCGCGCCCACCTGGATCAGAACCCGCGCTGGCGCGGCGTGAAAAAGATCGCCTTCCTGGACGGGCTGGATGAATCCTATTACGAAGCCGCCTACGAGAAGATGCTCTACTACGGGAAGCTGCTCCACGATTCGATGGGACGCGGCTGGTTCAAGTATCGCGTGGACGGTGGTTACACCCGCGAGGTCATGGAGCGGCTATCAAGGGAAGTGGAACTCTGGGTGAGCCACACGGCGGACTTCGACATTGATGACGTTGAGTATTTCCGCCCCAAAGGTGTGGATACCTGGTTTTACGGCCCCATGATTTATGAGCAGGAAAAAAACAGCAGCGTCGGCTCGAACACGCTGACGGATCTTGACCTGCTCGTCAACCGGGGCATCGGTTGGATTGGCTGGAAATACCGCTCCGGTTGGGTGCAGTGGGAGTTTGATTGGAACGCCTACGCCGCCTGGTATGAAGCGGAGAACTACAAGCTCCCGGGAGGTGTTTACAACGGCTCGGGACAGCTGATCTATCGCGGCGCGGTGATGGACTATGACCAGCCGATTCCCAGCATCCGCCTGAAGGCGCAACGCCGGGGGTTGCAGGATTACGAATACTTCTGGCTGCTCACCGAGAAGACCGGCAACAAGCAAGCGGCCGACCAACTTGTTAACGCGGTCGTTTACAAGCGGCCGTTTGGCAAGGCTGCCCTGTTTGAAATCGAAATCTGGAAGAACAATCCCGAGGACTGGGATAAAGCGCGACTCGCCGCCGGCGACCTGATCGCCCCGCCGGCAGCCCACTGACAACTGACCACTGACAACTGCTGTTCATCGTGATATAACATCTCTTGCTGGATTTGACTGGGCGGACAACCCCGCCCTGCGTGCCGCCTTCTGAGTGATCAGATGAATTCATCCGGGCGTTGCTGGCGATGGGCGTGCGCGGCCTTGGGGCTTCTGTGCGCCCTGCTGGTGGCGGCGACGGTGGTCAGGGAGTCGGGAGGCAGTGGACAGTGGACAGTGGACAGTGAACAGGGATCCGGGTTCCGGATTCAGGAAAAACCAGTTGACAGTTCACAGTTGACAGTTGACAGACTCACGGCCGATCCAGTTGACAGTCGAAATTTGAAAGTCGAAAGGGGCGGGGAAGAAGGAATTAAGAAGCCAGAAGTAAGAAGCCAGAATAATCCAGTTGACAGTCGAAAGTTGAAAGTTGAAGGACCCAGGGAAGTT
>CAZTHM010000468.1:2600-2900 GCA_964613505.1 uncultured Acidobacteriota bacterium
GTGGACAGTGAACAGGGATCCGGGTTCCGGATTCAGGAAAAACCAGTTGACAGTCGACAGTTAACAGTTGACAGTCAAAAGTTGAAAGTTGAAAGGCGAGCAGAAGAAAGGAGTCAGGAGTCAGGAGTCAGAAGTCAGGAGAAACCAGTCGAAAGTCGAAAGTTGAAAGTTGAAAGACCCAGGGAAGTTGCAGCCAGCTCTGACCAGGCAATCCAAAATCCAAAATCCCAAATCGCAAATCACGCAGAGCCAATCCCAAATCCAAAATCCGAAATCACAAATTCCCTCAAGCCTCTCGGC
>CAZTHM010000469.1:0-2897 GCA_964613505.1 uncultured Acidobacteriota bacterium
CCGGGCTCTGCGAGGTCTATCGCCACAAGAAGGACAAGCTGACTCGCGACGTCGGCGGCACCGCCGGCACCTCCGAGTTCGCCGATGCCGTCATTGCCGCCATGGAAGGGCCACCGCAAACCAGCGCGGGGTAGCCGATTGTGTTCATCGTAGGATCTGGAAAACATTGCTGAAGTCGTCAGTCCACAAGACTGACTTTGCCACAACCAGGTCGCTCCCTTGGGGGGCGATCCCGCTGAGTGTGGCTGTTTCCCCAACCAACACCCAACTGCTCAGGGAGGTTCCGGGGTCCTCATTGCCACCCTGGATCAGGACGGCACGCAGTTTGTAATGACTCGCGGCGGCCGCGACCACGGGGCGCAGGTCGACCGCATCATTGCTGATGTGAAATGCCAGAACCCCGTCTTCGCTTCTTAAGTGCGCCAGATAAACCGCGAACGCCTCTTTGGTCAGTAGATGCACCGGTATGCTGTCGCCGCTGAACGCGTCCACCACCAGGAGGTCAAACTTTTGCGGCTCGCCCTTGCCAAGTTCCTCTTCCATCTGTATGCGTGCGTCTCCTTCTATCACTTGCACTCGGGCAGGGGTGTCACGCAAATAAGTGAAGTACTCGTGGTTTTCTGCATACGCGAATTGAATGTCCGCCGGGTTGATCTCGTAAAAGCGGAAATAATCACCTGGCCTCCCATAGGCGGCAACTGTGCCCACGCCTAATCCAATTGCGCCCACCCTCAACGGTTGTCCCGCTACTCTGGCAGGGTGGTGAAGCAAGGCCAGCCCTACCCCACTGTGCGGACCGTAATAGCTGGTGGGGAATCGCCGTAACGCTGCCGACGTAAACTGACTCCCGTGGAGTACCCGCCCGTTCTTGAGAACGCGGAGCTCGTTTCCGCTTTGTGAGTCTGCGAGAACCGTGAGTATGCCGTAGAAATTCCTGTTGACCGCCAGCGGGTGGGTGAAGGTGAACACGGGCAGGAATACGGCCATGAGACACAAGGCAGCGGTTGCGCGGATCGCCGCATTGGCCGCCGTACTGGCCCCGATGCTCTTGTTCCTCTGAAATAAGAAGAGGGTTGGAAGGAGCACGAGTGCGGAATAGCCGATGGTCACGCCCCATCTTCCCTGGTTGCCCACAACCAGGCCCGCAACAATCACAGCGCTGGCCGCCGCCAACATCCAGGGACTCCCGGCGCGGATCCACGAAGAGACGTCGTGTATTCGAACTGCTACCAGCGCCCACCACGCAAGCCAAAGGGTCAGGTGCAGTTCCCAGAAGTACGTCTTGAATAACAGGGGCGCGATGAGAACGACAAAAGCGCTTCCTGCGGCGCCTCCGGCTGCGACCAGGAGATAGAACCGGGTTAAGCCCGACACCTCTGGTTTTAGACGGGCCACTTCCCCGTGGCAAATCATGCAGCAGGACAGAAGAGCGACCAGATAGAACGGGATCTGCAATGCGGGCTCCATCTGAGGCTTCCGGAAAGCGATGGAAACCAGGACGGTACCGACACCCAGAAGAAAAGACCATCGCCCCACCCGATAGGCGCCGTCGCGCCCGAAACATGCGATGAAGGAAAGTAGATAGACGGCCAGCGGAAGGATCCAGAGCAATGGCACAGCCGCGACGTTCTGGCAGATTTGGTTCGTGACCGCAACCGTCATTGCGGAAGCCAGGGCGGGCAGGGCAAACCAGGCGACGCGCACCCTCGGAACGCCGGCAACCGGCACCCGCGCCGCCTTCTCTGTCCGGGGTCCGAGGGCATTCGTCAGCGCGATGAGCGCACAACTGGCGGCGAACACTAGGTAGCAAATCGTCCATAACCGTCCCTGGGTCAGCAGCCGCACAAAGCGCTCGAATAGGAACGGATAGGTAAGTAATCCCGCAAGCGAGCCGACATTGGAAAGCGCATAAAGCTTATAAGTCGCTGCGGCGCTTTCGGTGTGGCTTCGCCAGGCTTGCAGCAGAGGGCTGGTCGTAGCCAGGACGAGGTAGGGAAATCCCACGGTCGTAGTCAGCCACCCCATTAAGGAGAGAAGAGGATGGTGGTTCTGCGCGATCCCCAGTCCGTTCGCAGGCTCCAACGCCGATCCAAATCTCCATGCGTGAGTCAGAACAACAGCCGAAGCTGCAATCAGCACCGCGCAATGCAGGGCCGCTCCGATGCGCAGCTCGACGTATGCGGTAAGCACGTGAGCGAATAGGTAGGCTATTAACAACACTAGCTGGAAGAACAGCATGCAGCTCGTGAGAACCGACGCGGCTCCGCCGAAGTGAGGCAGAAGATGTTTTGCCACGATGAGCTGGACTTGAAATAGGAGGAAGGAGCTAAGTAGAACCGTCAGTCTGTATAGAAAATTCATCTTAGCCCCGACGGAGATACCCCAAGACACGGGCCGCCTGCTGTTCGTATAGCACGAAATCGCTGGATTCCGGCGTTTACGCGCCTTCAATCCCGGAGCCCCGAATGGCACGTCGCCCGCCGCAGCAGGCTGCGCGCGCGAGCCTACGGCCGTAACGCAAGCGAGATTCAGCTTCTCGGTTACCCGGCACGGAAGAGCCTCGCGGTCGGCGCATGGAAACCCCGTTGACCTTCTGCGCCTGGTTAAATAGAATCGCCCGTTCGGACTTCCTGGGGAATGGCTGAAGCCAGAACACGCATAGGCGTTGTGTTGTTCCAGCTCGGCGGGCCGGAGACGCTCGAGGACATCGAGCCGTTCCTTTTCAACCTCTTCTGCGACCCCGACATCATTGATTTTCCCTTCGCCCGCCTGGGACGCAAGCCCCTGGCCAAGCTGATCTCCGCCACCCGCGCCTCCAAAGTCCGCCACCACTATGCGGAGATCGGTGGCGGCTCGCCTATCCGCCGCAACACGGAAGCCCAGGCGCGGGCGCTGGA
>CAZTHM010000470.1:0-2876 GCA_964613505.1 uncultured Acidobacteriota bacterium
GTTCCTGCGAGCCGGAAACCACCAGGCTTCGCCCGCGATCCTCCCAAAGGCGCGACGCCAGTTCGTCGAGCAACTGCGACGAGAGGGAACCCTCCGACTGGCCGCTTCCACCGAAAGCTACGCCCGCGCGCTTCGCCACGCGCGCCGAAAGCGCCGTGAGCACGGACCCGGCGTCGGCGGGCGCGATCGCGACGCGGCGGTCCGCCTTGGCGCCGGTCAGCGAAAGGCGTGACTCGAATTGGACGTGCTGCGAAAACCGCGCTCCTTCGCCTTCCACGCGCCGCCCGGAGACGTAAGCGCGGGTGAACTCGACGGGTGAGATCCATGTCCCCAGAAAATCGGCGTCGAAGCTGACGATGGTTCGAGCGCGGTCGAAGTGGTAGCGCGGCAGGGCGCGCACACCGTGGGTTCGCTCGTGCGCGTCGAGGATGGCCGAATTCGAAAGCGGATCGTAGATGACGTGCCGTACGTCCCTAAAGCCACTGAAGAAGCGCTCGATCGTGGCGCCAAGCGTGGGACTGGTAACGGTCCCGGAAAGAAAGCGGACGGCGCCGCCGGTACGAACTTTGGAAAGATGCTCCGCAGCGAACCGGTCAACTTCCGCCCACGTCGCTTCCCGGCCGTTCAACATCGGATTTTTCAGGCGCTGCGAATCATACAGCCCCAGCAGCGACGCTTGTCCCACGGCGCACAGCCCGCCGCGCGACCCGGGGTGTTCGGGATTCCCTTCCAGCTTGACCGGGCGCCCGTCACGCGTCTTCACCAGGAGGCCGCAGCCGGCGCTACAGCCCGCGCAAGTCGAGGCATAGTAGGACGCGCGGCCGGGAACGATCTCTTCCGGTTGGATGAGATAGGGAATGGCCTTTTCGACGGGGGCGCGCGTGCAACCGCTGAGCATCGTGCCCGCAAAGACGAAGCCCGCCGCTTTCAGGAAGTTGCGCCGGCCGAACTGCGCTTCGATTTCGTCAGGCGGATTCACAAACTCGTCGCCCGCGGGCGCGAGCGCGGCCTGGCGTTCCGTCCAGTTCCTCCAGTACCGCTTCGGGTCGTTTGCGGACATCGTCAGTCCTTCACATCAAAAGTGACATACGGCGCAATCGACGGACGCGTACACGGCCTTGCCGGCAATGCCGGTCTGGTTCGCCGCGCGATGGCAGTTGACGCACCAGCCCATCGAAAGATCCGAGACCTGCCGCACTCGCTCCATCGTCTCGACGGGACCGTGGCACGTCTGGCAGGAAACGGCGGCGGTGACGTGCGCCCGGTGGTCGAAATGCGCGAAGTCGGGAAGGTTGTGGATCCGGACCCACTCGATGGGGCGCGCTTGCCGCGCGGCCGAGGGCTTCAGGTCCTCGCCGAGGCCGAGCGCGTCATAAACCTTGGCGAGTTCCGGCGAAATGATTTTCCGTGGGGCGCGCTTTTCTTGCTTTGCGAGCTCATCCTCGGCGCGCACGGACCCGAGCGGCGCCGTCACGAATCGGTGGCAGTTCATGCACACGCTGGCCGCCGGGACGCCGGCGTATCGGCTCTTCTCCGCGCCCGAGTGGCAGTAGAGGCAGGAGATCTGCAGTTCGCCCGCGTGCAGGCGATGAGAGAAGTCAATCGGCTGCGCGGGCTCGTAGCCCTGCTGATTGCCCGGCAGGCGCAACGCGCCGATCCTGGGCACCAGGGACAGCACACCAAATCCCGAGGCCACCAGCAGGACCACGGTTGTAATCCGACTACTCATCCGAGTTGCTCCGATTCCAGGCCGCGATAGAGCGTTCAGGGGCCGCAACAGCTTTCAACACGGGGCTTCCGCGCCGCGCCGGGCGTAAAGCCACCAGTTCAGCACCAAACAGGTCAGGTAATAGGCGGCGAATCCGTACAATGCATATTCCGGACGATGGGCCTGGATTTGCCCGCCAATTACTTTGGGAATTATGAATGCGCCATAGGCACCCACGGCCGATGTCCAGCCCAGCACCGCTCCCGCGCGCGTCCGATCAAATAGGATAGGGATCATCCGGAACGTCGAGCCGTTGCCGACGCCCGCCATCGTAAAGAGAATGAGAAAGAGAATCAGGAAAGGAAGAAAGACGCTTCCTGGATTGTCGGTCTGCCCGGCCCGCTTGATGTAATGCGCGACGCCCACGGCGCCCAGGACCATGGCGGCGGTGCTCCACTGGGTGACGCGCGCGCCGCCCCACTTGTCGGAAAGCCATCCGCCCACAGGGCGAATAAGTGACCCGACCAGTGGTCCGAGCCACGCGTAGGCAAAGGGGTTCGGCGCATTAGGATTGGGACTGCCATCCGGCAGGTTCCCGAACACCACGCGGATCAGTAACGGGAAGGCCATGGAGTACCCGATGAACGAGCCGAAGGTCATGGTGTAGAGCCAGGTCATGCTCCAAGTGTGCTTCATGCGGAAGATGGCGAACTGCTGTCGCATGCTTTGTGAAACACCGCCGGGCAGAAAGCGGAGAACGGCCAACGTGACGAGAATCGCTGCCGGCAATGCGATCCACATGTTCAAGCCAAGATTGAGCAAGAGCCACAACCCCGCCCCGGCGCCGACAAAGCCGACCAGATTCAGCCCGAGCACGCGAAGCACGGCAAAGGCGGTGGAACCAATATCGTGGATGGGAAGCACATTCATCCCAAGCCAGGCCGCCAACGCCAGCACCACCAGCACGGGCACCCAGACCAAACCGCAGTTCTGAATCCACACCAGCGTCCCCGCTGCTTTCCCGCCCACGGCCGACGGAAGCGGCAGACCGTCGCCTCCGATTGTGCCAAACAACGCGAAGGTCATGACCAACGGCAGCAAAACCTGCATGCCGCTGACGCCCAAGTTGCCGAGCCCCGCGTTCACGCCGAGTGCCATGCCCTGCATG
>CAZTHM010000471.1:0-2872 GCA_964613505.1 uncultured Acidobacteriota bacterium
GGCTCGCGAAATCGCTGCGCGATCGCTGGCTTGCGCGGAAGAACGGCCTCGTGTCTTCAATCGATGAGAACTGGCTCAAGAAGGCGGCCAAGGAACTGAAGCCCATCGTCGGTCGGCACTTCAACGAGCTTCGGCGAACCGCGGAGGCCATGGAGACGGGGCGCATCGTTGAGGCTCAGGCAAAGCTCGAGGCTCACTCAGACATGAGGGCTGAGGCAACAGTCATTCCTCGGCTGCAGGACCTGACCCTTCCCGGCTACCGCCGCCCGCTCGGCTCGATTCATCCCATCACGCGCGTGCAGCGTGAAATCGAGGAGATTTTTCTCGGGCTCGGCTTCTCGATTGAGACCGGCCCGGAGGTCGAGACGGTTTACTACAACTTCGACGCGCTCAACATTCCTGACAGCCATCCAGCGCGCGACGACTGGGACACGCTCTACGTGGACGAGCAGACAGTGCTGCGCACGCACACCTCGCCGGTGCAAATCCGGGCGATGGAGAAGCGCGGCGCGCCGCTCTACATCATTATCCCCGGCAAGTGCTACCGCCACGACAACCCGGACTCGACGCACTCGCCGATGTTCCATCAGATCGAGGGCCTGGCCATCGACACGGACATCACGTTCGCCGACCTGAAGGGCACGCTCGACTTCTTCGCCAAGAAGTTTTTCGGCGAGAAGGTTCGCACACGCTTCTCGCCCAGCTTCTTCCCTTTCACCGAGCCGAGTGGTGAGGTGTCGATCAGTTGCGTCTTCTGTGACGCGAAGGGCTGCCGCGTCTGCAAGGAGAGCGGCTGGATCGAGGTGATGGGATGCGGCATGGTCCATCCCGAAGTTCTCCGCCACGGCGGGATCGACTCGGAGAAATATTCCGGCTGGGCGTTCGGCCTGGGCATCGAGCGCTACGCCATGATGAAGTACGACATCAATGATATTCAGCTTTTCTTCCAGAGCGACGTTAGATTCTTAGAACAATTCTGAATTATGAATTCTGAATTATGAATTGCAATACAACAACCCCTCTTCTCCGATGTTCCGGTTTCAGAATTCATAATTCAGAATTCATAATTTGTCCGTACCTCCTGAGGCCATGAAGGTAGCGTTAAGCTGGCTCAAAGAATTCGTCGAGATTCCCACTGACCTGCGCGAGCTGAAGTCCGACCTGACGATGGTGGGCTTGAACGTCGAGGGCGTGGCGCAAGTTGGCGATGATTCGGTCCTCGAACTCGAGGTCACGAGCAACCGTCCCGACTGCCTCAGCCACTACGGCGTTGCGCGAGAGGTTGCCACCTTCTACCGCAAGCCTCTGAAGCGCGTGGAAGTCGCGGTGAAAGAATCGGGCGCCGCTGCTGCGAGCGAGGTTGCCATCGAGATTGCCGACGCCGACCTCTGCGCTCGCTACTGCGGTCGCGTGGTGGAGAACGTTCAAGTCAAACCCTCGCCCGAGTGGCTCCAGAAGCGCCTCGAAGCGGTGGGCCAGCGGCCCATCAACAACGTCGCCGACGCGACGAACTACGTTCTGATGGAGCTTGGCCATCCGTTGCACGCCTTCGACGTGACGCGCCTTCGCCAGCGCAAGATTATCGTTCGCCGCGCCAAGGCTGGCGAACACTTGACCACGCTCGATGGCGTTGACCGCGCGCTGACTTCGGAGAACCTGGTGATTGCCGACGCGCAGCGTGCCGTGGCGCTGGCGGGAGTGATGGGCGGCGAGGACTCGGAGATTTCCACCTCGACGCGCGCCGTGTTGCTGGAGAGCGCCTGGTTCGAGCCGCTGTCGATTCGCCGCACCTCGAAAGCCCACGGAATGCACACCGAGGCTTCGCACCGCTTCGAGCGCGGCGCGGATATTCAGATGGCGCCGCTGGCGCTCGACCGCACCGCCTCGCTGATCGCGCAGGTCGCCGGCGGCGAGATCCTGCGCGGCGTCATCGATGTGTATCCCCGGCCGCAACTGCGCGAGGCTATCGTGTTGCGGCGCTCCGAAATTCTCCGCCTCCTGGGCGCGGAAGTCCCCTGGGAAGACGTCGAGCGCATCCTGCGCTCGCTGGGCTTCAACACGGAACGGCGAGGAACGGAAGGCTGGCGCACCACGCCGCCAACTTTCCGCCCCGACGTCACGCGCGAAGTAGATCTCATCGAAGAAGTCGCGCGCCATTTCGGCTACGACCGCCTGCCCTCGCGCGTCCGGCCGGCGCCGCCCCGCGTTGAGCGAGACCCACTCCGCGAAAAGGAACTGACGATTTCGGCGCGACTGGTGGGACTGGGTTATCGCGAGATCATTCCTTCCTCGATGGTGGACCCGGATGAGAACGCGCGCTTCACCGACGCGCCGCCCGTGGTGCTGGCCAATCCGCTCAGCCAGGAGGCTTCGGCATTGCGCTCCACGCCCGTCCCCAGCATGTTGCGCGCCCTGCGCTGGAACCTCGCCCGCGGTCAGAGCGATTTGCGACTCTTCGAAGTGGGAAAGACCTACACGCGCCGCGCCCAAGGTCTGCCCGATGAGCGGCGCGTCCTGACGCTCGGCCTGACCGGATCGCGATTGCCGGTGCCGTTCTACGATGCGGACAATCCCAAACCGAAGCCAGTTGGGTTCTTCGATTTGAAGGGAGACCTCGAATCGCTGTTGTCGGCGTTTGGAATTACCGACCTCCACTTCGAGGAGGACAAACTCCACTACTACGAAGGCGGCGCCGCTGGGCGCTTCGTTGCGGGCAGCCATGCGCTCGTTGACTTTGGGAGAATCCGGAGCGAGTTCACGCAGCCCTACAAGCTGCGCCAGGAAACCTGGCTGGCGGAAGTGGATCTCGAGAAGCTCCTCGAATTTCCTCTGCAGGCGCGCGCGTTCCGCCCCTTCTCGCGGTTTCCCGCCG
>CAZTHM010000472.1:0-2872 GCA_964613505.1 uncultured Acidobacteriota bacterium
GCTGAAACTGGATGGCCTGGAAGTCCGCAATAGGTTTCCCGAACTGCTTGCGCTCCTTGGCGTACCCAATCGCATGTTCAAGCGCTCCGCGCGCGACTCCCAACATTTGCGCGCCGATGCCGATGCGCCCCTCGTTGAGCGTTTCGATTGCCACCTTGTAGCCTGTGCCGACCTCGCCCAGGACGTTGGCTTTGGGCACGCGGCAATCCTCCAGAATCAGTTCGCACGTGGACGAAGCGCGGATGCCCAGCTTGTTTTCCTTCTTGCCCACGGCAAAACCCGGCGTTCCCGCCTCGACCAGGAAAGCCGTGATGCCCTTGTAGCCGAGCTCGCGGTTGACCGTGGCGAAAAGGATAAATACCCCAGCTTCTTTAGCGTTTGTGATCCAGAGCTTCCGGCCGTTCAGAACGTAGCCATCGCCTTCCTCACGGGCGCGGGTCTCGAGTCCGAAGGCGTCGCTGCCGGCATTGGGCTCGGAGAGGGCGTAGGCGCCCACGGTGTCACGCGTCAGACGAGGCAGGAGGGTCTGCTTCTGCTGCTCCGTGCCCCAGCGCAGGAGGGCGTTATTCACGAGCGTGTTCTGGACGTCGATGACAACCGCCGCCGAGGCATCCACGCGCGAAAACTCCTCGATCGCCAGAATCGACATGAAGAACGTCCCGCCGCTGCCGCCGTAGGTCTCCGGCACCTCGATGGACATGAAACCCTGGGCAAAGAACTTTTCGAACAACTCAGGCTTGAAGATACCCTCGCGATCCATCTCTTCGACGTGGGGGCGGATCTCCTTTTCCGCGAATTCCCGCGCCGCGGCCTGAAACATCTGCTCCTCTTCTGTGAGGTGAGTGAGGGGCGGGATCGCGGGGACATGTGTGGCGGCGGATTCAGCCATAACCATCCTCCCATCATCGTGGGTGGACGAATCCTACAGCGGGCGGCAAACCATTTCAACGCGGGAAAAAAGAAAGAAGGCGTCGCCGATGCTCAGTCTCCGGCGACGCCTAAGGATTCACGAGGGCTCGATCAGGATGCCGGCTCCGTTTCCTGCCGAGCCAGTCACCCACACCAGTCCGTCGGCACTACCACTGTACGTCCGGGTATAAACTGGGGATACGATACGCGCGGTAGGCCCACTGGCCGGTAATATCCATCTGCCAGACGATTTGCGGCACAGCGTCCCGAGTCAATTCCACCACCCGGGCCCACGGCTGGGGATGCGATAGGTCCGGGGCCTGGATCCCCATGTCGCCTTCGACGTTGCCGTTGGCAAACACGGACACGCTCCCGACGGCTATCGAGTAGAGTGGCATCCGGCCGTCGAACAAAACCTCGACAGTTTTGTTGACCTCGTCGATTCGGAAGATGGGGGCGCGGCTATAGCAGGGGGGATTCCCTGTAGTTCCACAAACCGTCCCGAGCGCGTCCAAGATGCGATTGTTCCCGTTATCGAACACGGCCAGATCGAAAACGCCGGTGGAATTCGGGCTCACGAAGATGGGGAAGTGCTGGCCCCACTGGAAGGCTTCCGGCCCACCGTTCAACATGGTGAAATCACCCTGGTAACCCAGTCGCCACAGAATGTCCCCCGACCCCGTCCCATTCTGGTAATCAACCTTGACGACCCAGTGTTGGTGACGGAACGAAATCAGCACGTTGCCGTCATCGGGCGAGTAGGTGAGGGCATTGCCGTGCGTCCAATCTCCCAATCCCATGGGGTGGCGGTTCACATCCATGTGATCGAAAGAGTCCCAGACCCAGACGGGATTCAGGTTGGCATCGAGATCGACGATCCCGTCGCCGGTCGCCACCGTATCGCCAGGGCGTCCGATCAAGTCAGTGAAGGTCCGATGCGAATTCACCAGGAGCAGCAGATGCCCATTGGGGAGGCTGAGTACTTCGTGATGGATGGCATCGATGTGAAGGCTGAATCCTGCGTCCGCCAGGCGGGTGTTAACTTCGTCGCTGGTTATTTCCCGGATGATGTTGCCGGCGAGGTCGATTTCGCGCAGCGTTCCCGCCGTCCCAAGTCCTCCCGGTCCCGGGGCGGAAAGGTTGATGAGCATGTTGCCGTTGGGAAGCTCCCGGATGGGAAATGGAGAGCCGTAGGTCGGGACATCGAAATCGTAGTACCAGATCAATTTCCCCTCGAGGTCCGTGACAGCAGCCTGCACCTGATTGGTGGTTCCGGGCAGCAGGTCGAGCAGTTCGACCCCTCCGTTCGCGGGACCTGCGGCGGGATGGGTAACCGTGATTTGCGGCACGCGAGCCGCCGGCAGTCCGCCGGTCGTGAAGAGATGGTCGGCATCAAGGAATTGCGAGCCTTCCGGGAATTCGATGATGGCTCGCATGTGGTACGAACTGAACTGTCTCATACCCGCGACCAGAATATCGACTTGCCCGCCGCCGGTGGGAGTGGGCCGAGTCCAAGTTTGTCTCCCGTAGTCAAAGTCGGGCCCGAACTCGACCGTCACCTTGGCGTCTCGCGGTATCGAAATCGAGTATTTCGCCACCAGCGGGTGACCGGTGGAAGTGACCAGGCCGGCGGTCAGAACGGTGAGCACCGCATTGTCATCCAGGCCTCCGCCCGGCCCCGGTGTTACCACCCTAATCGTGTGCGCGGCTGCGCCCGCCAATAAGAAGGCCGGGACGAAGGCTTTCAATTGGTTGCTCCCCCAGTACTCTGTAACCAGGGTCTCGCCCCCCACCATCACCGTGGAAGATGGTTGGAATTGGCTGCCCAGGACGGTAATCGTGGTGACGCCGCTCCCGGTAAAGATCGCAGAGGGAGATACGGAAATAACCGCCGGCACGGGGTTGGTAACGGTAACAAGACCGTTCCCGGTGGGATTGCCACTGGCCGCCGAGGTCGCCGTGA
>CAZTHM010000473.1:0-2862 GCA_964613505.1 uncultured Acidobacteriota bacterium
AACCCATTTACAAAGCCGTTAAAGACGGCGAAAACACGCTCGACTACTGGGCCGGGTACAGCGCGAATCCCGAAGACGCGGCGCGACTCGACGCCAAGATTAAAGAGTTGGGTAGCGCCGCGCCGCTCGTCAAAGAAGTGGGCAGCTTCAAGGGTCGTGGCGAAGATGAACTCGTATTCGACCTGGGCGGGAACGTCGCCGAGTGGGCCGTCGTTAAGAACGGCCAGGGCAGGACGCTCGGCGGCAGCGCCGACCGCCCCGCCGACCAGAAGACCCGCGAAGCCGCGCCCAGCCCGGCCTACATCGGCTTCCGCGTGACGAAGATGTAGGGGCAGGTTTCAAACCTGCCCTCACGGTCGCGACATTGATGAAATTGCAGGGGCGGGGTTCAAACCCACCCCTACGTTAAGGGAAGAAGGTTGGCAGCGTGAAACCGTCGATGCTAAACGCCGTGCTTACCGACAGCCACTTCTGGGTGCCGGTAGTCGTGTTGGCAGTGGGCATCGTGCTGCTCGTCTTGCTGAAGTAGCGCCGTTCCTGTAACGGCGGTCCCGCTCAGAGCGGGACCGCCGAAGAAGCCGCGACGATGAGGACATCGCCGCTCCAGCGACGAGGTTCCCAACTGGCCACACCACCTGAATCCGGCTCCCGCGCCACCGCGACCTCGCTGCATGTGCTGGGGGTGATGTCCGGCCTGGCGGCGGGCGCGTGGCTGGGCGTGGCGGAAGCCCCGGTCAAGCTGGTCACCCTCGGGCTCTCGCCTTTTCTGATTTCACTCGCCATGGTTTCCGGCGTGTTCGTCGCGCGCTGGACAGTACCCACCATCATGAAAGGCACCGGCTACGTCTTCCTCGACCTGCGCGAGAAGCCGCACCTGATTGTCTGGGCGGTGCTGGCGGGCGCGCTCTGGGCGGTGGCCAACACCCTGACGGTTTTCGCCATCCGCGACGTCGGGATTTCCATCGCTTTTCCGATTTGGAACACCAACAGCCTGGTAGGGGTTTTCTGGGGCTGGTTTTTCTTTCGCGAATTGCGCGGCGCGGGGTGGCAGGGTTGGGTGAAGGTAGTCGGCGGCGCGGCCGCGATTGTAGCCGGCGCGACGGTCCTCGGATACGCAACCGCGCATCAGTCGGGCACGGTCTCCCCGCGGGCCACGGCGGGCATTCTCGCCGCGCTCGCCGCCGGGCTGCTCTGGGGAACAATGTATATTCCCTACCGCAAGGCCTACCTGAGCGGGATGAATCCGCTATCGTTCGTCACCGTGTTCACGGTCGGCGAACTGGTCACCATCACCACGCTGGCGCTGATCTTCCGTGGCGGCGTGGGGCCGCTCCTCGACGAAATCGCGCGCGCGCGCCCGGCGCTCTTCTGGCTGTTTCTGGGAGGATTCTGCTGGGTGCTCGGCGACCTGTTCCAGCAGTATGCCGCCAAATACATCGGCATCGGGCGCGGCATCCCGCTCTCGAACACCAATCAACTGTGGGGGCTGGCGTGGGGCGCGCTGGTGTTTGGCGAGCTGGCCGGCCAGAGCCGCTCGGCCCAGACGCTGATTGTCGCGGGCTCGCTCATCATGATTCTCGGCGCGTTTGCCATCAGCACGTCGGTCGCGCCCGCGGCCGAACAGGACTCGCGCCGCGTGGCCATGGAGCGCGAGCGCGACCGCTACGGGCTCGACCTTAACGACCTCGAAGCGGCACAGGCCGGAGAAGACCCGCTCGCCCGGCGAGTCGTGGCGCGGCGCTGGTGGGACGGACTGATTGTGGCCGGGGCGGTGGGCGTTTTCATCTGGCTCGCCGTCGGCACCGAGCGGCCTCCCATCGCCATGGACTTGCGCTGGGCGCTGGTAATCGTCGTGCCCACACTCGGGCTGCTCGTCGGCTGCGGCGCGTTGCTGTGGAAGCGCACGCGGTTTTCGTAAGTAGCGCTGCCCGGAACCTGTCCCCGCCGGCTGGCGGGGAGGGCGGCATGGTGCCGGGCTAAAGCCCGCCGCTACGTCGCCCGCTCGGCCGACCTCGTTTTGGCGACCAGGTAAACCAACCCCTGCAACGCAAACCCCACCAGAAATCCCCAAGTCAGATTCGTCGTCGCGAGCGCTACGCCACCAACGCAAATCGCGATAAACAGCCAAGTTCGATTTCGCACAATGTCACGCAGGAACGCCGCGTGCTGGATGCCGACGTAAATCAGAAACACGCCGAGGACCGTCATCGGAATCAGCTTGAGCAGGCCGACCGCTGACCCGCCGAACAGCGCCAGCAGCAGGCAGACGCCGCCGATGACGTAGTTGGATTTCTGCGAGCGCGCGCCGAACTTGTAGTGCGCGGTGAAGCCTCCCGAGCCGTGGCACATCGGGGCAGCGAGCACCGCGCCGCTCAGTAGGTTCATCACGCCGATGCCCAGGCTTAGGGCGCGCGTGGTGACGCGGCGCGCCTGAGCGCCATAAAGAAGCTGGGCGGTGTTCTCCGAAGCCACAATGGAATTGCCAAAGGTGAGGGCGAATTGCGGAAGCACCAGGGCCACGAGCGCCGATTTCAACTCGCTCGCCTGGGGGCGCAGGAACTCCAACGGCAGCGGCCCAAGATCGATCGGAGGCAAGTTACCCCAGTGCGAAAGCACGCCGAGAACAGCACCGACGAAAAGCAAAACCAGCGCCGCCGGAAAGCGCAGCGAATTGCGGTAAGCGAGTAGAATCGCCGTCGCACCGAGAGCAATCAGCAATGATGACAGCGCAATGACGCCGCCGAACGCCAGCCCGTCCCGAGGCTCCAAAATCAACCGCAATCCTTCCCGCGACAGCAGCAGTCCAAGCCCCAGTTGGATGCCGCGCACGATGGGCAGCGTGAAAAGCCGTGCCAGCAGCGG
>CAZTHM010000474.1:0-2858 GCA_964613505.1 uncultured Acidobacteriota bacterium
CGCTCCCCTGATAGTAGCTCAGGTCGTCGGCCATCGGATTGTCCTGGCCGAACGCCCCGTTGAATTCCAGCTTCTCGGTCGGCGTGAACTTCAACTGTCCCCAGCCACCCGCCGTGTCCAATCCGGCGATCAAGGTTGCCGAATCCGGGATCGCTCCACTGGCAATGACGCTTCGTCCGGTTCCGCCGCCCAGGCCGCCCAAGGCGCGTCCGCGATAGAACTCGCCGCTCAAACCAAACCAGCGCCCCAGCGGCAAAGTCCAATCCACGGTTCCTGCCCAGGCGTCAACGGTCCGATCGAAGCCCCAGTTCTGGCGCGCGTAGTAAGCGCCGACGCCGATCGTTAGCGGCCGTCCCGCCGGCCCGCGAGTCCAGGAAACCCGCGTGGCGTAGGCGGGCTGGCGCGACTTCTCTCCCGCCTGGGGATTGCGATAGTAAGCGCGGTAAGGCGGCTCGCCACTGAGCGGGTCGAGGATGCCGGCCTGAAGCAGCAGGCTCGAATCCTCCGCCAAGGTCATGCGGCGCTCGACGCGAACCTGCGGCGTCCACGTCCAGAGGTTCCCGGCGTAGGAAAACGCCGGCATGGCGACCGACGCAAGTGAGGTGGGCGAGAGTGGCGAAATAAACGGAACGTCCTGCCCGGCCACGATGGCCGTGCGGCCCCACTCCAGGCGAGTCGTGGCGGTCCGCAGGCGAACCAACCCCGCCGTGACTCCATCGAGGGTCTGAGGAAAGCCGCCGAAGAAATCCAGTTGCACCTCGGCGCTGCTTTTCGCGCCGCCGAGCTTGGGACCAAACACCTCCACTCCGATTTGCGTCTGGCGCACCGTGGCGCCGAAGTCTCCGCCCGTGTCGAGCGGGCCGCGCCGCAAAGCAAGATTGGGCAGGTCTTGATTGTCCACCGACCCGCGGTTGCCAAACACGTTGAGCAGCATGATGCCGGAAAGCCTCACCTTATACTTCGACGCGCTCTCCACCTTGGTTTGATACTGCTCATCAACCTTGGCGGCGAGGAGCTGCTGGTCCTCCTCGACCTTCGCCAGCCTGGCCTCGGTGCCTCCGTGGGATGGTGTCGTCACTTGGGCCGCGGAAGCGGGTGCGGCATGGGCGGAAGGCGCGGGTGGCTGGTTGATCGTCGCCGCGGCGCCTTGGCCAGCAGGAATGATTTGCGCGCGCGTCGCGGCAAGCTCGCGGCGGAGTTCTTGAAGCTCCTGGCGCGAACGCGCCGCGTCATCGCGGACGTCGCGCAGCATGGCGCTGAGCTCGCGCACTTGCGCCTGGAGTTCGCGGAGCGAATCCCCCAGAGCTTTCGTCTCTGGCGCTGAAGCCGCCGGCTCCTGCGCGCCCGCCATCGCCGCGCCCAGGATCACCAACGCTGCCCATGCTCCAGCCCTGCGGATTAAACCTGTCCGATTCGCCTTGCTCATACGTTTCTCCCACTCGGCCGCGCGCCACATCCCAACGGAACGAGGCGGCGACCCGCGTCACGCGTGTGATGTCCTTTCAACCGCCCTGAATCGCAGGGAACCATTCTACTCTGTGAGCGCCCCATTTGCGTTGCCGTGCCTTCCCGCTCCGTCTCAACAAACCCTGTTGGCCGAGCGGCGCTCTGCCGCTACAATCGCAGCGACTGGAAGCAGCCGATGGCTCGATTGCTTTACACGTCCGATTTGCACGGCCACCTGGAACTCTATCGTGCGGCGGGTGAGGCGGCGCTCGGCGCCCAGGCTGACGCGGTGATCCTCGGTGGCGACTTGTGCCCCGCGACGCCGAGCTCGTCGTCCGTCGATCTTCCCGAATCACAGCCGGAATTCCTGCGGCGCGAGGTCGGCCCGCTCGTCGCAGGCTGGAAGCGGTCGCGGCCTACGCTGCGGGTCTTCGCCATTCCCGGCAACGATGACTGCGCGACCATCACGCCGGCACTGAGCCAGCTTGAGAAGTTGGGTCTGGTCGAGGACCTCCACCAGAGGTCGGCACGGCTGGGTGACTGCACATTGGTGGGTCTGGCATTCGTGCCTCCCACGCCGTTTTCGTTTAAGGATTTCGAGCGGCGCGATACCGCCGGAGATTGGCAGCCTCAGTCGCAACTCGGCCGCTGCGTCCTCGCCACCAAAAATGGCTTCGAGGAGATCGAGGATTTTCCCGCTTACCTGAACTCACTTCCGACGATCGAAGAGGAGCTCGCGCGCCTGCCCCAATTCGACCCGGACCATGCCATCGCCGTGATTCACTGCCCGCCCTACGGGACGCGCTGCGACGTGCTCTTCAACCGCGAGCCCATCGGCAGCCGGGCTCTGCGGAGCTGGATCGAGCGCCATCAGCCTCTGCTCACGCTGCATGGGCACATCCACGAAAGCCCGGACAGGTCCGGCGCCTTCGCCGATCGCATCGGCCGCACCGTGGTGGTCAACCCGGGCTGCGACCACGAGCGGCCGCACTGGGTTCTGATCGACACGGAAAGACCAGACTTCCTGGAGCATTCCATCTACGGCTCATGCGATCTTGGGACCAATCCGCCGCGGATTTAGGTTCGTCTCCGAACCTAAATCTTCCAACTTACTCATTCTAAACAACATTTTAGCTTTGCCTAATTATTCAACATCTGTTGATTCTAAGGCCATTTTAGCTTCGTCTTGCTATAAGAAATTGTAACGCGCTGATTCCAAGGGACATTTTAGCTTCGTATCCTCTCTATATAAGGGCCTCAGCCCTGCGAGCCTTTCGCCTGTAGCGGCGAGCTAGCCACGGTAAGCATTTTCGGCGACGACATGCCGCCGCCCCGGCAGCGCGCCGTCAGCCCCCGGCCCAGACCTCCGCAGAACCCCTTCCCAATACCTCCTAGCCAGCGCGCCATAGCCC
>CAZTHM010000475.1:0-2853 GCA_964613505.1 uncultured Acidobacteriota bacterium
CACCCCCACAGTCCCGGCCAGTATTTCAGCGGGATTTCGTAGGAATCGTAGTAGGTGCGAAACCAGCGCGCGCAATGTGCGAGGGCGTTGGTGACTTCCACCGCCGCGTCAGGCTGAATCTCCAACAGCGCTTTCTTGAGCACCGCCGCCACCCGCTGATGCGCCGCGCCGTGAGGAATGGTCAGGATGAGAATTCTGGGTGTGGCCATGCGTGAAGCTAGGTTACAGGGAACAGTGTAAAAGAAAAAGGGAAGTCAGGAGTCAGAATTCGGAATGAACCCCATCGAGGACGCTGACCGGAAGAATCAACTGCCGAGACGATGCGGCGTACCTTTACTTTTCAGGTACACGCGGATAGCATCGCCACTCAATCTGCCTATGGATTTGCTTCTGCTAGGGTTGGGGACTGGGATTGTCGGGGGACTGATTCCCAGTCCGCTGCACCTGATCGCGCTCACCCAGGTCGCGCTCAACCGCTGGCTGCGCGCCATCGTCGTCCTGCTGGTCCCGCCGCTGGTGATTGACGGAGCGCTGCTGCTGGTGACCTTCTTCTTCTATCAGTACGTGCCTCAGAACATCGCTCACTACGTCGCCTATCTGGGCGGAGGGGTGTTAATCGCCTTTGGAGGGTATTCCCTGGTCGAGGTGCGCCGCAAGAGCCAGGAAGAGATGGCTCGCTCCGCCACGATGTCCTACGCCAGCGTTTCGGTGGCCGCGCTGGCCGAACTTGGCGCGCCTGGGACATGGATCTACTGGCTGACCGTCGCCGGCCCAGTCATCGCCGAAGGCCGCCAGCACGGCTACTGGCACGTCATGCCGTTCTTCGTGGGCGGATTGCTCGGTTACTACGGTGCCGCGATTTTCTCCACCTGGTTGATGGCCTGGGGTGCCAGCCTGCACAAACAGTTCAAGAAGCATCTCTTCCTGGCCGCCAATCTTCTCCTGCTCGTCCTGGGAGTTTCCTACCTTGCCCGGGCCTATTTCGGCCGGTAATCGCCTCTTAGACTGCGGCCTTTTGCCATCCGTTCGGCCCCCGAACAAAACGCTTGACACGAACAGCTCTTCTAGTCGATTCTCTACCTGACTTCTAGTAGGATGTCTACCTATGCCACCTAAAGACCGAGAACGGGAACGGATCGAACTCCTGCAAGGCACGCTCGATATGCTCATCCTGCGGACTCTCCTTTGGGGGCCCGCTCACGGACACGGCATTGCGACCGCTATCGAGCGCACATCGAGCGACGTGCTGAAGGTCGAGCACGGCTCCCTCTACCCGGCGCTCCAGCGCCTGCAACAAGAGGGTTGGATCTCGGCCGATTGGAAGACCTCGCCCAACAACCGGCGCGCCCGCTATTACCGCCTGACTGCCACGGGGCGTCGGCAATTGACGGCGGAAACCTCTCGGTGGGACCGCCTGACCGAGGCCATCGCGCGCATTCTCCGGCCAGTTGAGTCTCCGGAGGAATCATGAGCTGGAAACAGCATTTCGCGAAACTCCGTGGCCTCGTCGGGCGTCGGCGGCACGATGAGGAGTTGGACGAGGAAATCCGCGCCCACCTGGAAATGGAGGAGCAGGAGAACCGGGCGGCAGGGATGTCGCCCGAAGAAGCTCACTACGCGGCGCTGCGAAAGTTCGGGAACGTCCTGCGCGCCGAGGAGCGCGCGCGAGAGATGTGGCGCTGGGTCTGGCTGGAAACACTCGCGCAAGACATTCGCTTCGGCCTGCGCATGCTGGCCAGAAATCCCGGCTTTACGGCCGTTGCGGTCATTACGCTCGCGCTCGGCATCGGTGGTACCACAGCGATCTTCAGTGTGCTTTATAGCGGGCTACTGAATCCATGGCCGTATAAGGACAGTGGCCGCCTGGCGGTACTGGTTACCCACGATCCGGATCAGCCCCGTTTCGACAGTTGGGCTGGCGTCAGCCCTGCTGAATTTCTGGACTTCCAGAGCCAGAACCGGGTCTTCGACCAGGTGATCGGCGGTCTGCCCGACGACTTTATTTTGCTGACCGGTCGTGGCACTCCGGTGGAGTGGTGGGGTAAGCGGCTGACCCCCAACACGTTTCAAGTTCTGGGCATGGCCCCGGTCGTCGGACGAAGCTTTACTTCTGACGACGCCAAGCCCGGGGCTCCACCCGTCGTGCTGCTGAATTATAGGGAGTGGCAGAGCAAGTTCGGCGGGAATCCGGGAATAGTTGGGCAGACACTCACTCTTAATCGCCAGCCCACCACGGTGATTGGCGTCATGCCGCTGCGCTTCAAATTTTACGGCGGCGGTGGAGGTCCCGACTGTTGGCGTCCAGCACTTTTCTCCGGAGGGGAAAACAACGATGAATCGCAAACTTCCCCTGTCGTCGGCCATTTGAAGCCGGGAGTGACCATCGCGCAAGCCTCGGCAGACGTTGAGCTACTAGCCAAGCATCTGGCTGCCGCCTACCCCAAGTCACATCCTAAGGGAGTCACTTTCTCTGTCCAATCACTCACGGAAGCTTGCGTGGACAAGGAATCCCGCACCACCCTGAGCATCCTGATGGGGGGTGTAGGCTTGCTGCTTCTGATCGCCTGCGTGAACGTGGCGAACCTGCTTCTGGCACGAGCCACCGGACGCGAAAAAGAATTTGCCATCCGGGCATCGCTCGGCGCCGGCCGCCTGCGGCTGGTCCGCCAGCTCATGATTGAGAGTTTGCTCTTGGCCTTGGGCGGGGGCGCCCTGGGGAGCTTTCTCGCCTGGAACGTTTTGGATGCTGTGGTGGCCTTCATTCCCTCATGGTTCATGCCCAGCGAGGCCGTGATTCGCATCAGCGGTTGGGCTCTCCTCTTCGCTTTGGGTGCGGCCATGGCCTCGACTGTG
>CAZTHM010000476.1:0-2833 GCA_964613505.1 uncultured Acidobacteriota bacterium
CGGACTTGGCGGGAAACCTGGACGAGATAGCAGGGTTGTATCCGCACGCCGGAGTCTACGTTTTGGATCGCGAGGGAAAAGTCGTGGCGCAGTCAAGCCACGCGGTGCCCTTGAGCCCAGCGCTCGCCGCAGCCTGCCGGGCTGCTGTCCGCGCGGGAGCAGTCCGGATCGATCTGCTGGGCGACGCGCCGGCGAAGACCCTGATCAGTTTCAGCGTGCCGGTGTTTCCTGAGCCGGGCCCGGCCGAAGCGCGCCCCTCCCTAGGCCAGCCTCTGGGGGTTGCCCTCCTGGTATTTGATGCGGCGCATACGCTGTTTCCGCTGGTGACTCGGGAGGGTGTTCCGACGCGAACTGCCGAAACTGTTCTCGTACGCCGGGAGGGGGACGAAATCGTCTTTTTCTCCCCTCTCCGCCACGTTCCTGCGCGTTCCCCGAACATGCGATTTCCCTTTTCGAGCGCCCCCCTCCCCGCGCGCGCCGCGGTGGAAGGGCGTGAGATATTTGTGGAGTCCACCGACTACCGGGGCGATGTGGTACTGACGGCGACCCAGCGCATCGGGCTCACGGGCTGGGGACTGGTCCGCAAAATCGACCGCGAAGAAGCCTTGGAAGAGTTTCGTCACCGAGCGATCGTTGAAGGGGCGGCGGCAGGGCTCCTGGTCATGCTCCTTGCCGGCCTCCTCATCTTCCATCGCCGGCAAGTCCTGACGAGCGTGCTGGAGCGGGAGGAGAAGAAGTTCCGGGCGCTTCTGGAGTCGGCGCCCGACGCCAGCGTGATCGTAGATCGCGACAGCCGCATCGTGCTCGTCAACGCGCAGACGGAGGCGATATTCGGTTTCGATCGCAGGGAGCTGGTGGGGCAGGCGATTGACATTCTGGTTCCCGAGTGGGCGCGCGCCAAACATCGCGAAGGTTGCCGGCATTTTTTCTCGGAGCCCGTCGCTCAGCACGTGGGCGCATCCGTCGAGATGCGTGGTCTGCGCAAAGACGGGACCGAATTTCCGCTCGAGGTCAGACTCAGCCCCATCGAGACGGTGGAGGGGGTTTTGGTCTTCTGCGGCATCCGCGACATCACCGAGCGCAAGCAGGCGGAAGAGGCGCTGCGGGAAAGCAATGAGTATCTGGAAAACCTTTTCAACTATGCGAATGCTCCCATCATCGTCTGGGATCCGCAGTTCAGAATCACCCGTTTCAATCACGCCTTCGAGTCCTTGACTGGCAGAAAGGAGGAGGAGGTCATCGGGAAGTCCCTGGACATCCTGTTCCCGCCGGCTCTGGTAGACAACTCGATGGACCTCATCCGGAAGACGCAGACGGGCGAACGGTGGGAAACGGTCGAGATCAGCATCCTCCGTCTCGACGGGACAGTCCGAACGGTCCTCTGGAACTCCGCCAATGTCCTGGCCCCCGATGGGAAGACGCCGGTCGCCACCATCGCGCAAGGCCAGGACATCACCGCGCACCAGCAGGCCGAGGAGGCGCTGCGGGAGAGCGAGACACGTTTGCAATTCGCTTTGGACACGATCCAAACGGGAGAATGGGAGCTCGATCTGGTTGACCATACCGCCCATCGCTCGCTGAGACATGACCTCATCTTTGGCTATGAAACGCTGCTGCCGGAGTGGACGTACGAGAAGTTCTTGGAGCACGTCGTGCCGGAAGACCGGGAATCGGTCGATCGGAAGTTTCGTCAGGCCATTGAGGCGCAGAGCCAGTGGAATTTCGAGTGTCGAATTGTCCGCCGTGACCAGGCGGTGCGCTGGATCTGGGCCTGCGGGCGGCCGCGTTGGGACGCCAACGGCAAGTTGAAGTGGCTCGCAGGAACTGTGCAGGACATCACCGAGCGCAAGCGGGCGGAAGAGCTCGACCGCTTCTTTGCGCTCTCCATGGACATGCTGTGCATCGCCGGCTTCGATGGCTGCTTCAAGCGGCTGAACCCGGCCTGGCGGGAAACTCTGGGCTTCTCGGAGGTCGATCTCCTGGCCGAACCCTACCTCAGCTTCGTTCACCCCGAAGACCGCGAATCAACCATCGCCGAGGCACAAAAGCTTGTCTCGGGTGCAGTGACTGTTGCCTTTGAGAATCGCTACAGGTGCAAAGACGGTTCCTACAAGTGGCTTTTATGGAACTCGACTCCACATCCCGAACGACAGCTCATTTACGCTGTCGCGCGTGATATCACCGAGCGCAGAAGATCGGAGGAGGAAACCCGCAAGCTCAACCTCGGACTTATGGCCGCGAACCAGGAGCTGGAAGCATTCACTTACTCCGTTTCTCATGACCTGCGCGCGCCGCTTCGGCACATCGACGGGTTCTCCAGGCTGTTGCTGGATGAGTACGCCGCAGAACTACCGGAGGAGGCGCGGCGCTACCTGACTCGCGTCCGGGAGGGGACTTTGCGGATGGGCCAGCTGGTGGACGATCTGCTCACTCTGACGCGGGTGGGCCGCCAAGAATTGCGCGTCCAACTCACAGGCATGAGCTCTCTGCTCGGGGAAGTTCTGCGGGACCTCAAGGCCGAAGTGACAGGTCGGGAAATTGAATGGAGGATCGCCCCCCTGCCTTTTGTCGAGTGCGATCCCGCCCTGATGAAACAAGTCTTCGCCAACCTGCTGTCGAATTCCGTCAAATTCACCCGGCCGCGCGAACACGCCGTTATCGAGGTGGGGGTGCTGCCCGGCGACGGAGGAGCCACCGTCTTCGTGCGCGACAATGGGGTCGGGTTTTCCATGAAATATGCCGATAAGCTCTTTGGGGTGTTTCAGCGGCTGCACCGCGCGGAAGATTTCCCCGGCACTGGCGTGGGACTGGCCACCGTCCGGCGCATTATTCA
>CAZTHM010000477.1:0-2826 GCA_964613505.1 uncultured Acidobacteriota bacterium
GCGCCTTCGCGAGGGCGGAGCGGCGCAGCAATTCGCCCAGTTCCTCGCCCGTGTAAGCGGCGTGGACTGAGTCCACGTAGAGTTTCTTCATCAGGCCCGAATAGTGTCTTCCGTACCAGCCAACATGCAGGGGGAATATCAGGCGGCCCGGCCGGCGCAGGTCGCGGAGCATGACCGCGCCTTCCGGGCGCGCCACGCGCGCCATCTCGTCGAGCAGTGCCACGGGGTTTACGAGATGATGGAGCACGGAATTGCAGAGCACCATATCAAAGCAGGCGTCAGGAAATCCCAGGCGACAGGCATCTCCCACCAGGAAGCGAGCCCGCCCGGCGAGACCCTGCTCGGCGGCGGCCCGCTGCGCGGCGCGAATCATGTTCACCGAGTAGTCAACGCCCACGACCCGTAGCTGGGGAAGCCGCGCTGCGATCTTCAGAGGGATTCCCCCCGGACCGGTGCCGATGTCCAGAAGCCAGCCGCTCGTCCGCCCCAAAGAGACCACCTGGTCCACAAGGGTGTTGTCAATGGCATCGAGATAAACCTGCGCGGCAGCGGAGGCGTAGGCTTCCACCTCATCGGCGTCACTCATGACTTCCGGTTCGGGCTTGCGCGGGAGATCCAGCCAGCTCATTGCTAAAGCGATATTATAGCGGAAGAAGATATCTCGGGCCGTCGAGCCGAGGGGGCCAGCGCGGCGTCGCGAGGGTCGAGCGAAGAACGGCGTCGCGACTAAGCCGCTGGGGGTTTCCCCGCCACCAATCCCTGGTCGCGAATCAACCGCATCAGGAGCCGCAACATGTCCGTCGTCGTCAGGATGCCCAAGAGTTCGCCGTTCTCGACCACGGGCAAGCAACCGAAGCTGCGGTCGTAAAGCAGCGCCGCGGCTTCGAAGATCGGCTGCTCGGGCCGCACGGTGAGGGGTTCGCGCGTCATGGCGCGCGAGACGGGCGTGGTTTCCAGGAGCCGGTTATACTCGTCAGGCTTGACCCCGCTCAGCAGCGAGGGCGCAAACTGCTTCACGTCGTGCTCGGTGACGACGCCCACCAACGCCTTCCCCCGCAGCACCGGCAAGTGCCGGAAGGACGACCGGACAAACACCATCCGCGCGTCCAGCAGGGAGTCCGTCTCTTGCAGCGCCGTCACTTCTGTCGTCATAAATTCTCGCACGAGCATGCGGCTATCCTTTCTCTTCCGAGCTCGCCTCCGAGCCTGGCGGGGAAGTTGTAGCAGGGGCTGCCGTCTTGCGCAACCAACGGTCCTCAGGGAAGGTGATTTCCCAGAAGCCCTCTTCACCCAGAATCTCGAAACCCAATTCGACACCCTGGGGGGTAAGTTTGGTTGACTTCCAGGCCACACGGGCCTGGGTCGAGCGGTCCTTGTCGCGCACCCGAATTTCCAGTGTGTCGCCGACCTGGAAATTCTGCTTGGCCCGGATCATGGCCCCGTGCTGGCTGACGGTAATCGTCTCCACCGGTTCCCATTCGGTTTCCGGCGTGTCCCCGGCGACATTCACGACCAGAGGAATCCGAAGAACAATCCGTGCGCTCCGACGCCGAGCCGCTGCGCTCTCCGCTGTTTCATTTTCCATGGATGTGACCAGAGGCCGGGGTTCCCCTTACTCTGCTCAAGCCCCAGGCTGCGTGCATGATACCACAAAGGAGAGGCGACTTTACGCCGCCCGTCGTCTGACGGACGAGGTTAACTCGCCGCTACAGATTCAAACTAACCTTCTACCCGCCGCGCGTCGGCGCCACCCAGGGCCTGAATTCGGCAAATTGACACTTGTTATTTTTTTCTACACTTCTTATCCTTTTTGTGCCATCATTCGCCCAGTGACAGACCTCCAATGAATTAGCCACTACCACCCCCGCGAGGGGGACAGTGTCACGCAGGTCCGGGAGAGCCGGGGCAACGCCCTACCAAAAATACACTCCGGCTCCTTCCGGGTTCGACCGGAACCCACCACGAATATCCGGCAAGAGGTTGCGCCGGTTGATTTCCTTTCAGCAGGGTGGCGCTTGCGAGTTGACCTCCATCAAGAAATCGATCCCGGCGACGATACTCTCGAGATCCCATGGTCCGATCCCGCCAATCCCCAACGAAGATACCTTGATCTGAAAGCCCAACCCGAACTCGTCGAACTGGTTGAGGAATGTCGCGAGCATCCGGCGCTGGCGGATTTCTTGCGTCAGGTCAATTCATCCCGCTCCCCTTTCCGAACCGCCAAGTGCGATGTCTGGGCCACGACTGACCTCGCCGAGGATGAGCGTCGGGATTTTGACCTTCCGCAAAAGGTGGGAAATTATATTGATCTCCTTTTCGACTCCGCGCCATCCTCTTCCCGGCTCGAAACGCAACTCGAGCTGGGCGCGCATCTGGAGCGCCGGTTGGCCGGTCTGCACGTGCCGGCGCAGCTCGAAATCTACGTCCGCCGCTGTTGGTTTCATGCCGGAGATCGCTGGGGCTATTATCTGACTCTCTTCCTTCACGGCTACGGATCTAGCCACATGGAAGCGATGGGAAAATGGAGCCGCGCCCTCGAAGCCGTGGGCGCCGCGCTCGCAGCATTCGGCCAGCCTGCTTGAACTCATTCCTCGAGCCGTCCGGCATACCATTCCAACGCCTCGTCGCGTTCAATATTGACAAATTGTCGTAAGTGACGTAATGTCTTCCCCATCGGTTTCCCCAACTTAGCCTTTGGAGGATATTCCATGAGCCGGCTTCGCAACTGCACGCTTCTCCCTGTGCTGTTTCTACTTGGCATTTCTGTGGTGCACGCGCAACAACCCAACGTCTCGGATGAAACTTCGGTGGCAGGGTCCGTTCCGC
>CAZTHM010000478.1:0-2822 GCA_964613505.1 uncultured Acidobacteriota bacterium
CCGCACGTGGGCTCGGCGTACACGACGATCGTGTGCGACGTCATCGCGCGCTACAAGCGCATGTGCGGTTACGACGTGGCGTTCCTCACTGGCACGGACGAGCACGGTGAAAAACTCGAGCGCGCTGCGGTTGCGGCCGGCTTGTCGCCGCGAGACTTCGTCGCCGAAAAGCGCCAGCTCTTCATCGAGCTTTGGAAGAAACTCGGCATCGACTACTCGCACTTTGTTTACACGGACCAGGCTGACCACACAATCTCGGTTCAGCGGATGCTCCGGCGCGCGCTGGAGTACGAGCCCTCGGCGATCTACAAAAGCCGTTATGAAGGCCGCTACTGCGTGTCGGACGAGCGTTACATTTCCGACGGCGCCGAACCCGCCAACTGTGATATTTGCGGCCGCCCGGCGGAACTTATCAGCGAGGAAAACTACTTCTTTCGCCTTTCGGCGTTTCAGGACCGCTTGCTCGCGCTCTACGAAGAGCATCCTGAATTCGTGCGGCCGGACTTCCGGCGCAATGAGGTGTTGAGTTTCGTCAAAAGCGGCCTGCGCGATATTTCCGTCAGCCGCAGACGCATCAAGTGGGGGATTCCGTGGCCGGACGATCCTGAGCAGGTCTTCTACGTCTGGTATGACGCGCTCACCGGCTATCTGACCGGTTTGGGATACGCGCAAGGTGAGAACGGCAGCGCGGAATTTCAGAAATACTGGCGAAATGACTCCGAGGGCGATGTCGTCCACATGATCGGCAAGGACATCCTCCGCTTCCACGCCGTCTACTGGCCGGCGTTTCTGATGGCGGCGCGAATGCCCCTGCCCAAGACGGTCTTCGCGCACGGCTGGATTTATTACGAGCGGGCGAAGATGTCAAAATCGGTGGGTAACGTCGTGTATCCCGAGCCCATCATTGACGCGCTCGATTCGTTCGGCGCGCCCGGCAACGACGCGTTGCGCTACTACCTGCTGCGCGAATCACCCTTCGGACAGGATATGAGCTTTTCCTACGACGCGCTGATCCGGCGTTTCAATTCGGACCTGGCAAACGACCTCGGGAACCTGGCCAGTCGGACAATCGCAATGATCAGGAAATACTGCGAAGGTCAGACCGTCCCACAACGTGAACCAGGATTCGAAGATACAACGGGAACTTCTATTCTTCGCACGCTGATTGAAACCCACGTGGAAGGTGTGAATGGAAAGGGTGAATATCAGCAATTGTTCGATAACTACCAAGTCTCGCGCGCCCTGGAATTCGTTTGGCATCTAGTGGAAGATGCCAATAAGTACCTGGTGCGTGAAGCTCCCTGGAAAATTTACGAGCGCATGGAATCGACAGCTGTGTCAGAAGGAGCCCTCGACGAAAATGGGGATCCTATTCCTGTATTGCGAACGACTGCTGACGAGCAAACGCTTAAATCTGTTCTCTACACCGCTGCGGATATGCTCCGGGTGATTGCCGTGCTGCTTTACCCAGTGCTTCCCGCAGGCGCTCAACGTATTTGGAGGCAGCTTGGGTGCAGAGGATCATTGGCTGAGCAGCGGATTGACCAACTAAGATGGGGGGAATTGGAACCCGGAACAAAGGTCGGCAAGCCCGAGCCGATTTTCCCGCGCCTCGACAAGGCCGCGGCACTCGCCAAACTCGAAGAACTGGCCGAGTTGGACCGCGAAGGCGGCAAACCCAAGGAGAAGATATCAATGGAATCTGAAAGCTCTAAAGCCCCGAGCCCCGAGTCCCGAGTCGCGAGTCCCGCTGCTCCGGCCCCGAGTCCCGAGCCGCCAAAGATCAGCATCGAGGACTTCGCCAAGGTCGAGATGCGCGTGGGACAGATTCAGACCGCCGAGCCTGTCGCGGGCGCGCAGAAGTTGTTGAAGCTGACGGTTGATATCGGCAGCGAAGTGCGCCAGGTGGTCGCAGGCATCGCCGAGCATTACAAGCCTGAGCAGTTAGTCGGAATGAAGGTGGTGGTTGTCACGAACCTCCAGCCTCGCAAGCTGCGCGGCGTCGAATCGAACGGCATGATTGTCGCGGCGAGTGTGGGGCCCGAAGGGAAGCCCGTTCTGGTCACGTTCAAAGAGGAAGTGGAAGTTGGAGCGCGACTGAAGTGATTGATCCATTGACCCATTGATTCATTGTTTCATTGACGAGCGTGACGGCGGTTGGGCAGCATTTCAATGAATCAATGGAGCAATGAATCAATTCTTGCTCGATTCCCACGCTCATCTCGACGATTCCCAATTCGACGCGGACCGCGATGCCGTGATTGACCGCGCCCGTGCGGCGGGGGTGAAGTATGTCCTGGCAGTGAGCGGAGGAGGCGGCCCGGACGATCTGGCTTCGGCAGTGCCAATTGCGGAGAAGCACGGCTGGATCTACGCGACGGTTGGCATTCATCCCCACGAAGCGAAGCGGGCCGAGGAGCGGCACTTCGAGGAGTTGCGCGTTGCGGCCCGGCACGCCAAAGTGATCGCACTGGGCGAACTCGGGCTCGACTATCACTACGACCACTCGCCGCGCGAAGTCCAGAAACAGGTTTTGATTCGCCAGCTTGAGATCGCGAGCGAACTTAAGCTTCCCGTCATTATCCACTGCCGCGAAGCGTGGGAGGATCTCACCGCAATCATCGAATCGCAATGGAAATCCTCAGGCCTGGGCGGGATCCTGCACTGCTTCAGCGGCAGTCGTGAGGATGCGGTCCGGTTTCTCGACTGGGGATTCCTGATCTCCTTCGCGGGTCCCATTACCTATAAAAAGGCGGACAACCTGCGTGCGATTGCCGCGGAGCTTCCGCTCGGTTGTCTTCTCACCGAAACGGATTGCCCGT
>CAZTHM010000479.1:0-2820 GCA_964613505.1 uncultured Acidobacteriota bacterium
TTCGCCGGTCATAGACCGGCGCTACAGTTGCAGCACGGCGGCGCCGCGGATCGCGCTGTGCTTGACCGCCTGCAGCGCCTGGTTAGCGTCCTCCAGGCGAAAGACTTCGATTTCAGTGCGCACGGGAATCTCCGCGGCGATGCGGAGAAACTCGCGCGCGTCTTGGCGCGTGGCGTTAGCGACGCTGCGGATGATGCGCTCGTGGTACAGCAGTCGGTCGTAATCGATTTCGGGTATCGGGCTCATCGTGATGTCGGCGAGCGAGACGGTCCCGCCCTTCCGCAGCACCCGCAGCGCGTCGAGCACCAGCGCGCCCACGGGCGCGAAGATGATCGCCGCGTCCAGTTTCTCAGGCGGCGTTTCTTCGGCCCTGCCCACCCACGCGGCTCCCATCTGACGTGCTAGTTTCTGATGCCCCTCGGTTCGCGTGAACACGTAGACTTCGCAGCCCACGTGCTGCGCCACCTGAAGAATAATGTGCGCCGACGCTCCAAACCCGTACAGCCCGACGCGGTCGCCGCGCTGAGCGCCGCTCAGCCGGAAGGAGCGATAGCCGACAATCCCGGCGCAGAGCAGCGGGGCCGCCTGAAGGTCCGGGAAGCTCTCGGGAAGCGGATAGGCGAATGACTCCGGCGCAACGGCGAAATCCGCGTAGCCGCCGTCCACGTCCCAGCCGGTAAAGCGCGCGCGGTCGCAGAGGTTCTCCAGATTCTTCCGGCAGTAGTAACACTCACCGCAAGTGGAATGGACCCACGCCACGCCGACGCGGTCGCCCTCGCGAAGTTTAGTGGCGCCGCGGCCGAGCGCGTCCACCACGCCGACGATCTGGTGCCCGGGGACGAGTGGCGACTTCTTGAGTGCCAGTTCACCTTCGACAATGTGCAGGTCGGTCCGGCACAGCGCGCAGGCGCGCACGCGGATTCGGATTTCACCAGGGCCGGGGTCGGGCGCGGGCACATCGCGCAGTTCGAGCGGATTCTCTTCCGCGGGCCGGGGTTCGGCGAGCACCATCGCGCGCATGTCGGGTCACAGTCTAACCAACCGGCGCCGCGCGTGACAAGGACGATGCGGCCCCGCAGCTTCGCTGGTTGACTGGGCCAAAAGTTACCGGCCAAACGCGGGCGGATGTGGCACAATAACCTTTGGGCTTTGGAGTACGAACTTTCTGTTCCGCGTTCCGAACTCACTGGGCGGCGCGGAGAAAGGATCTGCCATGAAAGTGCTTCTTTCCTTTGCGATGGCTCTGGCGCTTGGAGCTTCGGCGTGGGCCGCCGAGGGTGGCAAGGAAGTCGAGCGGCTGAAGAAGTCGGCGGAAGTCATTGACGAAATCATGGGGACGCCGGAGAAGGGCATTCCCACGGATCTGCTCAACAAGGCCGTCTGCGTGGGCGTGATTCCTTCGCAGAAGAAATTTGCGATGGGCCTGGGCGGCAGCTATGGCCGCGGGTCTCTGGTTTGCCGGCGCGGCGGCACGGGAGCCTGGGGCGCACCCTGGATGTTTGCCATCGGAGGTCCGAGCATTGGATTCCAACTGGGCGGCCAGGCGACGGATTTCGTCCTGCTGGTTCTGAACGCCAAGGGCGCGCAAACGCTCGTCAAGGGGAAGACCAAGCTGGGCGCGGACGCCTCGGTCGCGGGCGGCCCGGTGGGGCGCACCGCTGGGGGCTCGACTGGCATCTTGATGCAGACCGAGATCCTCACTTACTCGCGCTCGCGTGGCGCCTTTGCGGGGCTGTCGCTGGAAGGCCAGGTGATTAAGGACGACGGCACAGCCAACGAGAATCTCTACGGCAAGAAAATCGAAGCCAAGGACATTCTCTTCGGGACCACCGGAGTTCCCGCGGCTGGCGGCGCGCTTGCTTCAACGCTCACCAAGTACTCCCCGCGCGGCGGGCAGCCGTTCAAGAAGTGAGGGCGGCGCTTCGTGCCTTTACTGTAGCGCCGGTCTATGAGCGGCGGAATCCGCCGGTCGTAGACCGGCGCTACAACAAAAAGAAAAAGGCGGGAGCGAACTCCCGCCTTATTATTCCTGCCGTCATTCTCGCCAGAGCGTCCTCGAAGAGCCGCAGGTTTGGACGGCGAAACTTGCGCTACTTTATCTCCCCGGCATAAATCTTCATGACGGTGTCGAGGAACTTGATGGCGTGTTCCCGGGGCCGCTGGAACGAGTTGCGTCCGATGATCGATCCGAACCCGCCGCCATCGCGGATGGCGCGGGCGTCATCGAAGATGGCTTCGTCGTTCTCCTTCTTGGCGCCGCCGGAGAAGATCAGAATCCGCCGCCCGTTGAAGGCGCTCTGGATGACGTGCCGGACGCGCTCCGCCGGAGTGGCGATGGGAATGGCGGATTTCTCGTAAACTTTCTTTGCCTCCGCCTGTTCGATGTGGGCGCTGGGCAGTTTCACTTTGATGATGTGCGCGCCCAGTTGCGCCGCGATCTGCGCGGCGTAGGCGACGACGTCGACGGCCGTCTCGCCGTCCTTGCTGATCGATGAGCCGCGCGGATAGGACCACACCACGACCGCCAGCCCGTGACTCTTTGCCTCCTCGGCGAGCGCGCGCAACTGTTCGTACATATCGCGCGCGCGCGACGATCCCGGATAAATCGTAAAGCCAATCGCCACGCAGCCCAGGCGCAGCGCGTCGTGGTCGCTCGCGGTCACGGCCGAGAGCGGGTCCTTCTCGTCGTGCAGCACGTCGTGATTGTTCAGCTTCAGGATGAGCGGAATCTCGCCGGCGTGGCGCGCGGCGGCGTTCTCAATAAATCCCAGCGGCGCCGCGTAGGCGTTGCATCCGGCGTCGATCGCCAGCTCGTAGTGA
>CAZTHM010000480.1:0-2786 GCA_964613505.1 uncultured Acidobacteriota bacterium
AATCGGGTAGGCGGTCCCCGCCAGCGCGCCCGCGCCCATCGGCAATTCGTCGGTGCGCTCGCGGCAATCGCCCAGGCGGGTGATGTCGCGATTAAACATTTCGAAATAGGCGAGCAGGTAATGCGCGAACAGGATCGGCTGGGCGGGCTGCAAATGGGTGTAGCCGGGCAGGACGGCCTGCTTATGCCGGTTGGCTTGCGTCAGCAGACTCTCGAGCAGCCCAACGATTCCGGATTCCAGATTCAAGATTTCAGATTTCAGATAAAGACGGGTTTCGGTTGCGACCAGATCGTTGCGGCTTCGCCCCGTGCGCAGCTTTCCCGCCACCGGGCCGACCTCGCGTTCCAAGCGGGCCTCGACCCAAGTGTGAACGTCCTCCGCTTTCTGTCGCTCGGCCCAGCGCGGGTGGGTTTTCACATACCGGGCAATAGTGTCGAGACCGCGCGTGAGTTGGCGGACTTCGCGTGGAGCGAGAACGCGCGCCCGGTCCAGTTCGCGAACGTAGGCGCGATTGACCTGAAGGTCGTAGAGGATCAGCCGCTGATCAACGGAGAAGGATTCGGAAAACTTCTCGAATTCCGGGTCGCGCTGGCCGGGAGCGAAGCGTCCGCCCCAGAGCTTCATCCTTTGCTCCTTCTCCCCGCCGCCGCGGCGCGAGTTCCGGCCTGCTTGGCCGCCGCGATAGTGACCGGAAGGCCCAGGATGTTAATGAACCCTTCCGCGTCCTTCTGATCGTAATCGGCGCCCATCGTAAATCCGCCGATGCTCGTGTCGTAGAGCGAGTAAGGCGAGTGACGGTCGAGCACGCGCACGTTGCCCTTGTAGAGTCCGAGCGTCACCGTGCCCGTCACGTGGCGCTGGGTTTTCTCCACAAAGCCGTCGAGCGCCTCACGCAGGGGCGTGAACCACTGGCCGAAATAGACCAGCTCCGCGTAGCGCAGCGCCACGTGCTGCTTGTAGTGAAACGTCTCGCGGTCCAGGCAGAGGGCTTCGAGCTCATGGTGAGCGGCGTAGAGCAGCGTTCCGGCGGGAGTCTCGTAAGCGCCGTGCGACTTCATTCCCACCAAACGATTCTCGACCAGGTCCGTGCGGCCCACACCGTGCTCGCCGGCCAGCGCGTTCAGAGTTTCGAGCAGGCGAATGGGCTTCAACTTCCTGCCGTTCACGGAGACCGGGACGCCGGCTTCGAGGCCAATCGTCACCTGCGCCTCGCGGTTCGGAGCATTTTGTGGAGAACGCGTCAGCTTCCAGGCATCCTCGGGCGGCTCGCCGAGTTTCGCTTCGAGCGGCCCGCCCTCGTGGCTCAAGTGCAAAATGTTCTGGTCGCGGCTGTAAGGTTCTTTCTTGGTCACCGGAACCGGAACATCGTGGGCGCGCGCGTAATCAATGGCATCCTCGCGCGACTTGATGGACCACTCGCGCCAGGGAGCGATGACGCGCAGGTGTGGCGCGAGCGCCTTGTAGGCCAGCTCGAAGCGTACCTGGTCGTTGCCCTTCCCCGTGCAGCCGTGCGCCAGGGCGTCGGCGCCGCATTCGAGAGCCACTTCGACCTGGCGCTTGGCGATTACCGGCCGCGCCAGCGACGTGCCCAGCAAGTATTTGCCCTCGTAGACAGCGCCCGCCTGCAAGGCTTTCCAGACGTAATCGGTGATGAATTCCTCGCGCAGGTCTTCCACGTACACGCGCGAGGCGCCGGTGCGCAAGGCCTTCTTGCGCACCGCCTGGTAGTCGTCGCCCTGGCCGACGTCGCCGACCATGGCCACGACCTCGCACTCATAGTTCTCGCGCAGCCAGGGAATGATGATGGAAGTGTCCAGCCCGCCGGAATAAGCCAGCACCACGCGTTTCACTTTCGGTTCGCCGTTCGATGCCATGGGATTTCCTTTCCCTGATTCCGCCGGTCACGCCGCCAGGATGGACAGGATCTTCCTACGAATGCGGGCCGCCTCGTGCGCCCCGGGCGTGGCGATGAAGATGGTGTCGTCCCCCGCCACGGTGCCCACGACCTCCGGCCAGCGTCCGGCGTCGAGCGCTACGCCGACGGAATGGGCGTTGCCCGGGTTGGTCTTAACCACGACCAGGTTCGCCGCCACGCGTACGTCCCGGACAAACTCCTTGAGGATGACGGAGAGCGCAGGCTGGGGCAGCGTGCCGGCCGGCTCCGGCGCGTCGGGAAGGCGGTAGCCCTCGCGCGTCTTGATCAGGCCCAGCTCTTCGATATCGCGCGAGATGGTGGCCTGGGTAACGTGAATGCCGCGCCGCGCCAGCTTCTTGCGCAGCCCGTCCTGCGTGGCGACGGTCTCGCTCTCGAGCAGCTCGCGGATTTGATTACGCCGGTAGAGTTGGTCCATGCAAGTTTATGCAGACCATGTATAAATACTCTATCGGAAGGAAATTGACAAGGGGAAAGCGCGGCCGCCGGTCGGAGGGGCCGGCGGCTTCGCGCCGCCAACGGAAGGTTCAGACAACGTGTCAGACGCTTGCCGGGTTATTTGGGTCGGCGTCCCCCGGGCATGCCGAAATCCATTTTTTGCGGCTCACCCTTGATCTTTGAGGTCTCGTTGCTGAGCACCTTCTCAAGGACCATCGTGGAACTCGGGGACGTCATCTTGATCAGCCCATAGGGCGGGACTTTGGCGGAGATCCAAAGGTCCGCCGGCCCGTCGGCATGCTTGGACTTGTAGTGGTCGCAGGTGAAAGTCCCGGCGGGCACGGTCACGGTTTCCGTGCCGACCTTCTCGCCCAGCGCCTCTTCGCTGGCGGCCTGCTTTTGGCGTTTCCCCATC
>CAZTHM010000481.1:0-2780 GCA_964613505.1 uncultured Acidobacteriota bacterium
CCCATAATCCCAGCCTGGCCCTTGACTTCAAGCGGTTCCAAAGCGAGACGACTCACGATTATCTGAAAGTTCAAACCGAGATACTTCGCCGCGTCGCCCCCAAGCAGGCCATCACCCACAACGCCATGGGGATGTACGACAACGTTGACTATTCCGATTTGCACCGCTCGGTGGACTTCGTCGCGTGGGACAACTACCCGATGTTTGGCGAGGACTATGCCGACTACTTTGGCCCGGCCATGGCGCACGACCTGATACGCGGCTCGAAGAGCAACCAGAACTTCATGGTCATGGAGCAGCAGGGCGGCTTGCCAGGTTGGAACATCTTCTGGGGACGCCAGGCAGCGCCGGGACTCTACCGCGCCTGGGCGTTTCAAGGCGTGGCGCACGGCGCCGACGGCATCTGCTACTTCCGCTGGCGGACTTCGCGCTGGGGCACCGAGCAGTACTGGCAAGGCATCCTCGACCAGGATAGCTACCCGAACGCCCGGTACCAGACCGCTTCACAAACGGGAAAAGAACTCGGGCAGCTCGCGGAGTTGCTGCACGGCTCGAAGGTTGTGTCGAGCGTCGCCATCCTGGTGTCTCCCGATTCGCGCTGGGCTTTCAAGATCCAGCCGCTCGTGAAAGACTTCAGCTACAACCGCCAGATGCGTCTCTACTACGACGCCTTCCGGCGGGCCGGCGTGAGCGTCGACGTCGTCTTCCCGCAGAGCGATCTTACTCCCTACAAGATCGTCGTCGCGCCCTCGCTCTTTGTCGTGGACAAGCCCCTCGTCGGGAAGCTCACGGATTATGTCAAGAAAGGCGGAACACTCGTTCTCAACTACCGCACCGGTGTGAAGGATGAGTACAACGTCGTGACCGACCAGACTCTCCCTGGGCCGCTGGCGGAACTGGCGGGGATCGCCATCTACGACTTCGACCCGCAAACCAATCAGCAACAGGAAGTCCTGGACGGAGATGGCGAGAGCCACGCTGCCAGGGTGTGGTTTGACGTCCTCGACCCTACCACCGCCGAGTCAATCGCCACCTACAACCGCGGCTATTACTCCGGGAAATCCGCAGCCACGTTGAACAGGTTCGGACAAGGAAAAGTCATCTACATCGGGACCGAGCTTTCCAAGCCCGTTTCGTATTCCAAGCTGGTCGGATTCCTTGCGGACGGAGCCGGTCTCGCTCTGGGGCCAAGTCTCCCCGAGGGCGTGGAGTTGGCGGTGCGAGAGAAATCCGGGAAGAAGATCACCTTCGTAATTAACTATACGGAAAAGCCGCAAGCGGTCAGGCTAAGTGGAACTTACCAGAATGCGCTGACGGGAGGAACCGAGCCGGAAGAAGTGAGAATTCCCGCGTTCGATGTGAAGGTTCTGACGACGCCGTAGGTTCGCGCGGAAGGGCGTCGCGCGCCGCGGGCGGGCAGTTCAACAGGGCAGCAGCGTGCCGACCTCCCGCTCCAGGGCGCGGCGATAAAGCGGCAGCGCGGTCGCCATGTCCTCCAGCGCCAGCCCCAGGTTCACGACCACGTAGCGATCGCTTTCGTTGCGGCGTCCGCCGCCGCTGGCCACCAGCATCGCCAGCTCTTCGTAGTTCCTCGGCATCTCCGCAAAGTGGCCGTGCTCGCGGTAATACTCGAACTGGCCGCCATCGTCCACCCACATTCCATCCGCCGCCTGCGCTGCGGACGCCATGAGCGTAGCGTCGAAATCGAGTGACACCGCCACGCTGCCCGGCTTGAGCCATTCCGGCCGAATGACCGGCTGCGGATTCTTGACGATGGGCGCGCAGGTGACAATGACGTCGGCTTCAGTCACCGCCTCTCGGGGGGATGCAGCCTGCTCGACTGCCAATCCCCAGCCCGAGACCTGGCCGGCGAAAACCTCACGCGCCTGATCCGAAGGATCATAAGCCGCAACCGTCGCGATGCCAGGACAGACACGGCGAACGGAATCCACATTCACACGTCCCTGGACACCTGCGCCAATGATGGCCAGCCGCCGCGCCTGCAGCGAGGCAAGTCTGCGAACCGCCACCGCGGTGGCCGCGCCTGTCCGCTTCTCGGTGATCCAGGTGCAATCCATCACCGCCAAGGGGACTCCGGTCTCAGGACAGTTCAACACCAGAAGGCCTGTGATGTAGGGTAGACCCAAGCGGCGATTCTCCGGATAGCCGCTCACCCACTTCATCCCCGCGGCACCGAGACCCGAAAGGTAGGCAGGCATGGCGTGAATAAACGCGTCGGGCCGCGTGTGAATCCCGGGCTTGGGCGGCATCTCCACCCGCCCAGCCGCCTTCTCAATGAAGCACGCTTCCACGGCGGCGATCACGTCATCGAGAGAAAAATCCAGCGCTTCAATCTGCGCCCGCGAGAGATAGAGAATCTGGCGGCCGCGTTCGGGATTCAACATGGTGCCGGTATTATCGCGACTCCGCGCATGAAGTCAATCGAGCGATCTTCAGATGCGCAGGGCTTGGCTCGCGTACCGTCTCCAGGGCGCATGTATTGTTGAGAAAAAAAGCCTGCGCTGCGGGAATGCAGCGCAGGCAAGGGATCACGCACTGAACAGGGTTATGTCCGGTCAACCCTGAGGTTGTTGACGACTGCGAACGAGAGCCCGGCAGTCCGCGCCGACATCTCGGCCTTGATGCTATCGAGCTTGGTCGCCACCGCACCTTCCAGGGTCACGTCGCCGTTCTTCACGACAATGTGAATGGGCGGCAACGAGCGTGCGGCATAGTGCACGAAGAACGGGTCACCATAGATGGCCCGCGCTACCTGGAGT
>CAZTHM010000482.1:0-273 GCA_964613505.1 uncultured Acidobacteriota bacterium
GTTCGTGATGATTGAGAGCAACAGCATTTTGAATTCTCTGAAGCCGGACCTCTATCTCTTTGTCGTTGACAGCCGGGTGCGCGACTTCAAGCCCTCGGCGCGAAAGTTTCTTCGGCGGGCCGACGGGCTTGTCTCGATTGGCCCACTCGAGCCACGCAGTTGGCCGGGTCTCGAACCAATCAAATTCCGCAACAAGCCAGTTTTCGTGTTTCGACGCGCCGGCAAATTCAACCCTGGCCTTTGCCGGTTTGTCCGGCAAAAGCTCAACCTACT
>CAZTHM010000482.1:283-852 GCA_964613505.1 uncultured Acidobacteriota bacterium
GAGTTCCGTGAAGGTCGCGCCACACTCTTAGCAATGGAAAGGAGCAAACTTGGCAGCGCTGAGCAAACCCGAAATTCATGAAAGGCTCAAGAAGCTGATCGACTGGACCCATGCGGGAAAAGCTATCCACCGGAAGTACATGTTCAAGTCGTTCCCGGCGGCCATCGCCTTCGTGAATAAGATTGCCGAGGCCGCGGAGAAGGCCGGGCATCACCCCGACATCACCATCAACTACAGCGCGGTGAGCATTTCCCTCTCAACCCACAGCGAGGGCGGGGTCACCGAAAAGGATTTCGACCTCGCCCGGCAGATCGACCAGATTGCCGAAACGACATCCTAACGGGAGCGAGATCGCGTCGGGCCGCGATCGCTTCGTCTGCTGAGCAGGGCGGCGGACCGTCTTCACGTGTACCAGCGAGTCAATCCGAAAGCGTGTTATGCGAATCATGCTCTCCATTGCCCGTTGAAGCTTGTGTTGCCAGGCCGAGATTGACTAGAATGCAACTCGTCTCGGGAGACGCGACCGATGTCGACGCTGTTCCAATGGATTCACGTCACCGCCGCCGTCA
>CAZTHM010000482.1:862-2777 GCA_964613505.1 uncultured Acidobacteriota bacterium
CGCGGAAAAGGTGTCTTGAGGGGCGCAGGAGGGCGCCGCACTCACGCCGGGGGGGACGGCGCGGAGGTAGGCCAGGCTTACTGGATGGTTAATTCTCAACTGTAGTATGGACATCCAGCTTTTCATTAACCGCTCAATCTTGTATTCCCTGTGTGAAACTAACTAGAATGCCAGCGGCTTTCGGAGACCCGCGCGATGTCGACGCTGTTCCAATGGATTCACGTCACCGCCGCCGTCATCGGCGTGGGCGGGATCGGTTTCGTGCTGGTCGTTCTCCTGCCCTCCTCGCGGGTGCTGAGCCCGGAGCAGCGCGACCCGTTCCTCAAGGCCGTGATGGGCCGGTTCCGCTGGGTGAGCTGGTCGGTGATTCTCCTCTTGCTGGGTTCGGGCCTCTACAACATTCACCTGCGCGCCTGGGAAGTCCCCTGGGGAACCTACTGGAAATTCCTCACGCTGAAGATCGTCCTCGCCTTCTTCGTTTTCTCCGTTTCGCTGGTGTTGACACTGCCCTTCAGAGTGTTTGATCGCTTCCGAGCGCGCCGCAAGATGTGGCTTACCGTCGCTTTTGGACTGGCCCTGACAGTGATTTTGGTCTCCACCTACCTGCGGATCTCACCATGACCCAGGCCGTCCGCAGCCCGCTCGCCGATTACCACGTTTCGCAGGGAACGAGCCTGGGCGAATACCACGGCGCCGTCGTTCCGACGCGCTTCTCCAACGCGCGCGAGGAACACGCCGCCGTTCGCCAGGCCGCCGGGCTGTTCGATTTCTCCCACCGCAGCAAGTTCGTGATGACGGGCGAGCACCGGGTGCGGTTTCTGCAAGGCATGGTGACGAACGACGTCAAGAGCCTTACGCCGGGTCACGGCACCTACGCCACGATGCTCAACGCCCAGGGGCACATCCTGGCGGACCTGCGCATCTACTGCGCGGAAGACCGTTTCCTGATCGACACCGACGCTGATCTGCGCGAGAAGGCGACGCAATCGCTGCAGCGCTACATCATCGCCGACCGCGTAGCCCTTGAGGCTCTGCCGGTTTTCACGCTGGCGTTCCAGGGGCCGCGCGCGCGCCCGCTGCTCGAAAAGACCCTGCACATCGACCTGCCTGCGCTGGAGGAGTTCGATCACTTTTCGAGCAACTACGCTGGCTTCCCCGTGCGCATCGTCCGCGCTTCGAGTACGGGCGAGGAAGGTTACGAGGTCTGGGTGGGAGAGAAAGGCCTGGCGGGCGTGTGGGGCGCGGCCTGCGGCCAGGCGCCGACTTACGACATGCTCCCCTGCGGGACCGAGGCGCTGGAATCACTCCGCATCGAAGCCGGAATCCCACGGTACGGAGCCGAACTGGCGGAAGACACTCTACTGCTCGAAGCTGGGCTGCTCAACGCCGTTAGCTTCACCAAAGGCTGCTATCTCGGCCAGGAAATCGTCGAGCGCGCGCGCAGCCGCGGCCACGTCAACTGGAAACTGGTCGGCCTGACGGTTGACGCCGCCCAGCCGCCCGCGCCGGGAGAAAAGCTCACGGCCGCAGAAAAACAAATCGGCGAAATCACCAGCGCCTGCGCCTCGCCCACGCTGGGCAAAACCATCGCCCTCGCCTACGTGCGCCGCGAAGTCGCCGAGCCCGGCACGCGGCTTGTCCTTGCCTCCGGCGTCTCCGCGGAAGTGAGCGCGCTTCCCTTCTACCGGCGAGCTGAAACTGGAAACTAGAAACTGGAAATTGGAAAATAGAAATTGGAAACTCGTGGCCTGCTAGGGCGGCTCAGGCATCGCGCGCGACTCAGCATCCGCGTCCAACTTCCAGATTCCAGTTTCAATTTTCCAATTTCTAATTTCCAGTTGCCAACTTCGAATTTCCAGCCCTACTTGCTGTGGAAGACCGCGGCCTTGAAGGACCCGCGCTCCTGCATGATTTT
>CAZTHM010000483.1:0-2776 GCA_964613505.1 uncultured Acidobacteriota bacterium
TGGCAGCGGCACGCGCTTCTGGCCGCTCAGCCGCCGCAAGCGTCCCAAGCAGTTGCTGAATCTTCTGGGGCCGCGCACGCTGCTGGAAGAAACCGTAGCGCGAATCCGCAGCGTGATCCCCCCGGAGCGAATTTACGTTTTCACCAATGAACTCCTGCGCGGCGAGGTGGCGCGTTGCCTGCCCGACATCCCAAGGGAACAAATCGTGGCCGAACCCGCGGCGCGCAACACGGCCCCGACCATCGGCCTGGCGGCGCACGAAATCCTGCGGCGCGACTCAGACGGGCTGATGGTGGTTCTCCCTTCCGACCACATCATCACGCGGCCCGCGGCGTTTCGCCGCACCCTGCGAGCCGCATGCCAGTGGGCTTCGACCGAGGGGCGTTCCGTGGTCCTGGGTTTGAAACCAACGCGGCCCGATACTGGCTATGGATATGTCCGCAAGGGCGTGCACGCGGGGCGCGCCGCCGGGCAGGAGATTTACACGGTCGAGCGATTCACTGAGAAGCCTCCCTTGAAGACGGCGCGGCGTTACCTCGCGTCGGGCCGGTATCTTTGGAACGGCGGGATGTTTATCTGGCGCGCGTCCACACTCGTCGCGAATCTGGAACACGCACAGCCGGCGATGGCTCGCGATCTGGCGCGTATCGCCAGAGCAGGAGGAGTGCGCGCCACTGCGGCGCTGCGCCGGATTTTCCGCAAGCTCGAGAAGATTTCCATCGACTACGCCCTCATGGAGAAAGTTTCAGACCTCTACGTCGCCGCCGCCGACATCGGCTGGAGCGACGTGGGAAGCTGGGCCGTCGCGTACGAGCTGCAGGGCAAGGACGCGGAGGCGAACGTCCGGCCACGTGAAAGCTTCTCCCTCAATTCGCGCGGTAATATGATTGTGTCGCCCAGGAAATTTGTTGTGACGGTGGGCGTGAATGATCTGGTCATCGTCGAGACCGATGACGCGCTGCTGGTGGCGGCACGCGACCGCTCGCAAGACGTAGGCAAGGCCGTTCAGGAGCTTGCACGGCGCGGGTTGCGGCATCTGCTGTGAAGGCGGCGGGAACCCGGCGAGGGTAAACGACCGACTAAGAATCGCATTAATTTTGGACGAAGCTTTCAGCCATCAGCTATCAGCCTCCTGCCCGAGCGGGATGGTTTTTTTCAGCAAGCTGAAAGCTGACGGCTGACTGCTGAAAGCTGTGCCCACGCTATTTCGTCAGTCGCTTTTTGATAATTCGGGACGTTGAATGGCAGACCCAATTAAGTTCGGGACGGATGGCTGGCGTGGCGTCATTGGCGAGGACTTCACTTTCGCGAACGTCCGGCGCGTGGCCGCGGCCGTCGCCGAGTACGTGCGGAAAGAGAGCGCGCCGGCGAGTGGCCTCATTGTCGGCTACGACACGCGCTTCCTGTCGGAGGAATGCGCGCAGGCCGCGGCCGAGCAGGTGGCTGCGGCGGGGATTCCGGCTTTTCTGGCGGAGCGAGCCACACCCACGCCGGCCATCAGCCATGCGGTGGTCGAGCGCAGAACTTCCGGAGCCATCATCATCACCGCCAGCCACAATCCCTATCGCTGGAACGGAATCAAATTCAAAGCGCCGTATGGCGGCTCCGCTTCGCCCGCCATCATGAGCCGCATCGAAGTCCACCTCAAGGCCGTGGCCCGCCGCGGAGCCGGTTCGCGCCGCGCCCAAGACGCGCCCATTGAAATGGTGGACCTGATCGGGCCCTATTTACAGAAGGTGAAGAGCCTCGTCCACCTCGACCGCATCCGCGATTCCGGCCGGCGGTTTGTGATCGATCCAATGTACGGCGCCGGTCGCGGTTGTCTGGTTCGCCTCTTGCAGGAGGCGGGAATTCCATATCGCGAGATCCACGCCGAGCACAACCCGCTTTTCCCCGGCCTGAATCCGGAACCCATCGAACCGCACGTTTCGGACCTCCGGCGCGCGGTCTCGGAGACCGGCTACGATGCGGGGTTCGCCACCGACGGCGACGCGGACCGCGTGGGCGCCATCGACCGAGACGGAACCCTGGTCGATTCCCACAAGATCTTCTCCATCCTCCTCAAGCATCTCGCCGAAGACCTGGGCCTGAGCGGGGAAGTCGTGAAAACATTCTCGACAACGCAGATGATCGACAAGCTGGCGCACAAGTTCGAACTGCGGCTGCACATCACCCCCATCGGCTTCAAATACATTTGCGAGCTGATGCTGGCGCGCAACATCCTGATCGGCGGCGAAGAGAGCGGAGGCATCGGAGTGCAAGGCCACCTGCCGGAACGCGACGGCATTTTGAATTCGCTGCTCCTGGCGGAGGTGATGGCGGACCGCTCCCGAACCCTCGGAGAGTTGATCGAGGAACTGAACGCAGAGTTCGGGCCGCACGAATACGGCCGCGTCGATTTGGAAATCGATCGCAAGGCCGCGAACCACGTCGTCAGCCAAGTGGCGCAAGGAAAGGTCAAGAGCGTCGCGGGACTCAAGGTCACGTCCACCGACGACATGGACGGGGCCAAGATGCTCTTCGGGGATTCGGCGTGGCTGCTGGTGCGGGCTTCGGGAACGGAGAACATCCTGCGGCTCTACGCCGAAGCGCCGTCGCGCGAGCAGGCGAAGGCCCTGCTCGACGAAATGACGGCCTACGCCCGGAAACTCTCCTGATCCCGCCAGGGCGCTCGGGCCCGAACCCGCCGGCCCGTCCGCTTTTTTCGCTTGACAAATCCCTCAAGTTGTGCTAGCATTATAGGCTATAATTTGTCCCGGCCTCCCCGGCGGGGCCC
>CAZTHM010000484.1:0-2759 GCA_964613505.1 uncultured Acidobacteriota bacterium
CCGTGTCCGGGCTCTGCAACGCGATTTGATACTATCTCTTGGTGAGATAGCCTCCGATGCGGATGGGCGGAGGATTCTGCAGGAAGACCCGGATGCCGGGAACAGTGGCGAGTTTGGGCCGCAATTCTTCGATCACCTCATCCGCGCTCAGGCTCCTCTGGGAGCGCGGCTTCAAACGCGCGAACACGCGTCCGTTGTTGGTGGTGGAGCCGCCCTGACCCCCACCCACATTGGAACTGAGGGAATCCACGTTCGGGTCCGCGGCGAGAATGGCCGCAACCTGCTGCTGGTGCCGGGCCATCTCATCGAACGAAACTCCTTGAGCGCCTTCGGTAACTCCAAAGATCTGGTCCGTGTCTTCGCTGGGCAGGAACCCTTTGGGTATGACCACAAACAGGTAACCGGTCAGCACCGCGATGAGAATTGAGAGCGTCAGGGTGGCGAAGCGATGCCTTAGAACGATCCGCAGGCTCCAATCGTAGGCGTCCCGCATCCCATCGAAAACACGCTCGGTCGCGGCGTAGAGGCGGCTGTGACGCTCCGCCCTTACCGGGCGGAGCATGCGGCTTGCCAGCATGGGTGTCAGGGTCAGCGAGACAAAACCGGAAACCAGGATGGCCACGCCAATCGTCACCGCGAATTCGTGCAGCAGGCGGCCGATGATGCCGCCCATGAAGAGAACCGGGATGAATACCGCGGCGAGCGACAGCGTCATGGACACAATCGTGAAGCCAATCTCGCGGGCGCCATCGTAAGCAGCCTGGAGAGCAGTTTCGCCATGCTCCATGTGGCGCACGATATTCTCCAGCATCACAATCGCATCATCCACGACGAAGCCCACCGAGAGCGTCAAGGCCATCAACGAGAGATTATCCAGGCTGTAGTCGAGCAGGTACATGACCGAGAAGGTGCCCACAATCGACATGGGCAGCGCCAGGCTGGGGATGACTGTGGCGGAGACGTTGCGCAGGAAAAGGAAGATGACCATCACCACGAGGCACACGGTCAGGAGCAGCGTGAACTTGACGTCTTCGACGGAATTGCGGATGGAGACCGAACGGTCGTAGCGGATGTCGAGGTTTACGGAGGCCGGCAACTGGGCCCGGAAGGACGGCAGGAGCAGTTTGATCGCGTCCACCACTTCCACGGTGTTGGTGCCGGGCTGGCGCTGGATGGTGAGCGTGATCGCGCGGCGATCGTTGAACCACCCCGCGATTTTGTCGTTCTCGACGCTGTCGATGACCCGTCCCAGCTGCTCCAGGCGCACGGGGGAGCCGTTCCGGTACGCCACGATCATCGGCCGGTAGGCGGAGGCGTCGAAGAGCTGGCCGTTCGATTGAATCGTGAAGGCTTGGTGGTTTCCCCATACCGTCCCGGTGGGAAGGTTGACGTTCCAGCGCCGCACGGCGTCGGCGACCTCGTTGATTCCGATACTCCGTGCCGAAAGCGCTTGCGGATCAACCTGCACCCGAACCGCGTATTTCTGGGCGCCCATGACCTGAACCTGTGCTACGCCGCTCACCATGGAGATGCGCTGGGCGATGAACGTCTGCGCGTACTCATCCACGGTCGAGAGCGGAAGGGTGGGCGAATTCAGGGAGAGGTAGAGAATTGGCTGGTCGGCAGGGTTGACCTTGAAGTAGGTGGGCGGACTCGGCAGTTCGGGCGGAAGCCGACGGGAAGCGGCGGCGATGGCGGACTGCACATCCTGAGCGGCGTCATCAATGTTGCGGTCCAGGGAGAATTGCAGGGTGATCTGCGTCCCCCCCAGGGAGTTGGTGGAGGTCATCGAATCCAGGCCCGCAATCGTTGAGAACTGCCGCTCGAGAGGCGTGGCCACGGCCGAGGCCATCGTCTCGGGACCGGCTCCCGGCAAACCGGCGCTGACCTGAATGGTGGGGAAATCGACGTTGGGAAGATCGCTGACGGGCAGGGTCCGGTACGCAATGATGCCGAACAGCAGAATGGCCAGCATGACGAGAGTCGTCATGACCGGCCGGCGGATGAAAAGTTCAGCGATGCTCACGGCTCAAAGGAGGTGACCCCACGAAGCTCAGCGTCTCCGTCGAGGCCGTCAAATTGTGTTCCGGTCGGCGCATGGTTGGCCGCACATTCTTGGCCATCATTCCGCCGTCCGGAAGCGAGGGTCCACCGGTTCCAGCTGAAAGCTGATGGTACTCCCAACTTTCGGCAGGGGCAACTGGGAGGCTGCGGGTCCTTAGTTTGAAAACAAGAAGAATCGCGCGAGGGACTTGCTACTTCGGGGTGACCCGGCGTCCACTGAGCCGGCGAAGCTCTCAGCGGGTTACCATGGTCATTGAAGACGGATGCATCTTTACACAGAGCAGGAGCCGATGGCACGCCCGTGATGCAAGAACTGCCCATCGGACTCCATCATGCCTCGCGAAACCTGCTCAGCGCCCACTGGGCGTGCTCGCGGACGATGGGGTCGGCATGCAGTGCAAGCTCCTGGAGCTTGGGCAGGCATCGCGAATCGCCGGAGTTGCCCATCGCCACGCACAAATTTCTTAGCCAACCGCGGTACTTCGCGCGCTTGATGGGCGAGTGAGCGAAGGCCTTTTTGAATTCATCCTCACTCATGGCTGCGAGAGCTTCGAGGGGAGGGCTAAACAACGAGAAGGTGTCAGGTGTTAGGTGTCGGGTGTCGGGAGGAGGAGACTGATGAGTGATGACTGATAATTGGAGATTGGCTGGCTGCTGACTCCTGTCCGCTGAGGACTGATTGCTGATATTCATTG
>CAZTHM010000485.1:0-2754 GCA_964613505.1 uncultured Acidobacteriota bacterium
TAGACGAGGGGCTTGCCGCGAATCGTTTCTTTCAGTATCGGGAAGTCGTCGCGGACCCGCGTGACGTCAAAGGCGGGACGCGTGGCCGGTCTCACGATGTCGTGTGCAGTAGCCATCACGCCTCTTTCCTTCTCAGGCTGCGTCCCAGGCGCAAAAACAGGGCTTCCCGGAGGCGGTCGCGCATCGGCCGGTGCTTGGCGCGATCGATGACCTCGTTGGCAAAGGCAAAGGTCAGGAGGCTGCGGGCCTCGTCACGGCCGATGCCGCGGGAGCGGAGATAGAAAATGGCTTCCTGGTCCACCTGTCCGATGGTCGCGCCGTGCGTGCACTTGACGTCGTCGGCGAAAATCTCGAGCTGCGGCTTGGTGTTGACGACCGCGTCTTCGGAAAGCAACAGGTTTTTATTGCTTTGCTTGGAGTCAGTCTTCTGGGCGTCCTTGCGCACGATCACGCGGCCATTAAAGACCGCCGAAGAGCGGTCTTCGAGGACGCCCTTATAGAGTTCGCGGCTGTCGCAGTGAGCTTGAGCGTGGTCAATCGTCGTGTGGTGGTCAACATGCTGCCGATCGAAGGTGATGTAGAGGCCGTCCAGATGGGCGCTGGCGCCCTCGCCGGCCAGCACGATGTTCAAGTCCTCGCGTACCAGCGCGCCTCCGAAAGTAAACGTGCGCGTGGAAACCGTGCTCGCGCGCTCCTGCTGAACCTGTACGGTGGCGACGTGGAATGCTGTGCTGCCCTCCTGCTGGAACTTGCCATACTCGACGACGGCGCTCTCAGCGGCGACAATTTCCGTAACCGCATTGGTGAAATAGACGCCACCGGGGCCACCGTGGGAGAGGCGCTCGGAGGCCTTCGGGAGTCCTTCACTGAGCGCTCGAAAGGATGGCGCCTCGTCCGCACCGATGTATCCTTCGATGAAACTGGCCTGGCTTTCCCGGCCGGCAAGGATGAGGGTGCGCGGGAACGAGACTGCGGGCTGGCCCCCGTTTGGCGCCGTTGAAACGAAGAGCAGGTAGATAGGTTTTTCGACGACCAAACCCTTCGGGATGTCGATGAATGCTCCATCTTCGAGGAAGGCTGTATTGAGGGCGACAAAAGCGTGGTCCTGAAAGTCCGCGTAACGGGCCAAGTGCTGTTCGAGTTCCGGCGCGCCGCTCGCGAGCGCCTCCGCGAGGCTGCCGGCACGGACTCCCTTGGGCAGGCCGTCGAGGCAAGAGAACTCGGGGCTGAAGTGCCCGTTCACGAAGACCAGGCGGCTACAGTCCAGGTCGAAGTAGCAGGAGCTTTTCAGCGCTCCGACCGCGGACGCGGCGGTAATCCGTGGGGCGGGCTGGAACGCAACGCCCGCGATGGGCGCGACGCTCGTGTATTTCCAGTTCTCATCTCGCGTGGTGGGGAAGCCGAGGTCAGCGAAGCGATGCAGCGCTGCCTTGCGAACCTCGCTGAGCCAGGCCGGCCCGGCGGCGTATTGCTTCTCCCGCTCGCGGAAGCTTGAAAGGTAAACGTCCTGGTGGTCTTTGACAGCGGTCATTGATTCGAGTTGTCCTTGTAGCGCCGCCCTTTAGGGCGGCATTTTCAATTGCAGCCGTTCCCCTAAAGCGGGGTGGCGGCTGTCATTCTAAGCCCCGGCGTTACCGGCTACGCCAGCTTCCACGGTCTCTTCCAGCCAGCTGTAACCCTTTTCTTCGAGTTCCAGCGCCAGATTCTTGCCGCCCGACTTGACGATGCGTCCGTTGTAGAGAACGTGCACAAAGTCGGGAACGATGTAGTGCAGGAGCCGCTGATAATGCGTGACCACGATGATGGCGCGATCCTTGGTCCGCAGCGAGTTGACTCCGTTGGCCACGATTTTTAGAGCGTCAATGTCCAGCCCGGAGTCGGTCTCGTCCAGCACGGCCAGCTTCGGCTCCAACACGGCCATCTGGAAAATCTCGTTGCGCTTCTTTTCCCCGCCCGAGAATCCTTCGTTTACAGGCCGGTTCATGAGGCTCTCGTCCATGTCGAGCAGCTTCATCTTTTGGCGGACCATCGCCAGGAAATCCATGGCGTCGAGCTCTTCCTTGCCTTGTTGCTTGCGGACCTGGTTCAGCGCCGCGCGCAGGAAATACATGTTGCTCACGCCGGGAATCTCCACTGGATACTGAAACGCCAGGAAGATGCCCGCGCGCGCGCGGTCCTCGGGAGACATGTCGAGGAGGTTCTGCCCGTCATAGGTGACGCCGCCGCTGGTCACTTCGTAGATCTCGCGGCCCGCCAACACTTGGGCAAGCGTGCTCTTCCCCGAGCCGTTTGGACCCATGATGGCGTGAACTTCGCCCGCATTTACCTCGAGGTCGATCCCGCGTAGAATCACTTTGCCGTTCGTGCTTGCATGCAGATTCTTGATTGTCAGCATCAAAACTCCCCTATCCACAGATTACGCAGATTCCAAAGATTGCCTCTCGGCGTAATCTGCGCAATCTGCGGATTGATTACCCCACGCTGCCTTCCAAACTCACACCCAGCAGTTTCTGCGCTTCGACGGCGAACTCCATGGGCAGCTCGCGGAAGACTTGTTTGCAGAACCCGTTTACGATCATGGACACGGCGTCCTCCGTGGACATCCCGCGCTGGCGGCAATAGAAGATCTGGTCCTCACCGATCTTGGACGTGGACGCCTCGTGCTCGATCTGCGCCGTGGAAGTCTTGACTTCGAGATAAGGGAAGGTGTGCGCACCGCATTGGTCGCCGAGCAGGAGCGAGTCGCACTGCGTG
>CAZTHM010000486.1:0-2753 GCA_964613505.1 uncultured Acidobacteriota bacterium
TGCGCGAAAACGATTCAACGATGCGAACTAAGTGCATTTTTCAACAAACTGCTAAAGAAACTTTCCTGTCGACCGGCGTGTGGAAGGCTCCACACGCGATCAAGATGAGGTTCCGCATATGCTGCGACTGATCTGGAAAAACGCGGTGCGCAATCCGCGCCGCACCGTGCTCACCATTTTAAGTATCACGATTTCCATCTTCCTCGTCAGCAGCCTGCAGGCGATTCTGACGCGGCTCGACTCGCTCGGACAGGGCTCGGGGAGCGGGCATCTGCGCGTCATCGTGCTGCGCGCCACCGGACTTGGCCAGCCCCTGCCCATCGCCTACAAGCAGCGCATTGCGGCTTTACCTGGAGTGAAGGCCGTCAGCGGTTGGACGTGGTTCGGCGGGATCTATATCGACACCGCGAACTTCTTCGCCAACTTTGCCGTCGACGCCGATGACCTGGAGAAAACCCACGAGGAATATCGCATCCCGCCCGAGCAACTCGAGGCCTTCAAGCGCGAGCGCACCGCCGCCCTGGTGGGCCGGGCGCTCATGGAGAAGTACCACTGGAACCTGGGCGACCGCGTGACGCTCAAGGGCACCATCTACCCCGTCGATCCCGAGCTTATCATTCGGGCCGTCTTCACCACTGATGACCCCTCGCAAGAGCGCGTGTTCTTCTTCCATTGGGATTATCTCAACGAGGCGCTGAACCGGCCCAATCAGGTCGGCACGTTTGCGGTGCGGGCCGCGACGCCCCAAGACGTCCCGCGCCTGATGGATACCATCGACCGCACCTTCCGCAACACCGACGCCGAGACCAAAACGGAAACCGAGCAGGCCTTCAACCTCAGCTTCGTTTCCATGCTCGGCAACGTCAAGCTGCTGCTGAATTCCATCTCGGCGGCCGTCGTCTTCACCATCCTGCTGGTGGCCGGCAACACTATGGCGATGTCGATCCGCGAACGGACGGGCGAAGTCGCGGTTCTCAAGACCCTGGGCTTCCGCCGCAAGACTATCCTGTTCCTGCTGGTCGGCGAGTCGCTCGCGATCGCCTTGTTGGGCGGCTTGCTGGGCGGGTTCGGAGCCAAGACCACCTACGCCTTCATCGGCATGACCTCGACCAAGAGCCGGCTCTTCCTGGCTGTGTATGCCACTGGCGTGGCGCTGCTGGCTGGATACGGCACCTGGATGCTCTTTGCCGGCTCGCACGCCACGCGCGGCTTCCTGCGAGTGGTTCGCTATCTTGTAACGCTCGTCGGCGCAACGCTAGGATTCGGCGCCGGCGCGGGCTTTTATTTTGCCGCCGGCGTGGTGATGACCTCCGGCGGATTTTTCTCCGATTTCAAAGTGACCACCGGCACAATCCTGCTCGGTCTGGGGATCGCGCTGACCGTGGGAGTCTTCGGCGCCATCTTCCCTGCCTGGCGCGCCACAAGAACCAGCATTTCCGAGGCTCTGCGCTACGTAGGCTAGCGTTGGATTTGTGACCTCAAGGCCACAGATCTCCGCACGTCCACCTCGCGGCGGAGGCGCTCGGCCTCCGCGTCTGTGAAGACCAGCCACCCGGTTGCCGCCCGCAGCAAATCGCTCCTGTCCCAACGGGCACGCATCAGGCCACTCGGCGAATGGGAGTTCGAACCCAGGAGCAGGTGGCCAATCTCGTGTGCCATCGCATGGCCGAGGCTATCCCCGGCGGACAGATTTCGCCCCCGAGCCAGTTCCTCAACGCGATGGTAGAAAACGTACGCCACGTCCCCGCGTTTGTCCCCGCCGGGAACTATGGAAAGGCCGAGACAGATCTGGCTCGGAGCCAGGCGCACGGCCATCGGTCGGGGGACAATATGCATCGTGATGTGGACCTCGTTTCGGGTTCTCGCCGTATTCGCGATGGTCTCGGAGCCTGCGGCTGTGGCGCTCTTTTCCCGCCACGAACTCTCAATGCCTGTGCGCTCGAATATTCTTGCGGCAACCGCCTCGGCCTCATCGAGCGTCGCGCTGGGAGCCTGGGCATAGTTGTAGATGGTTACAGTGAGCTTCGGGCCGGACTCGCCCCTGACTGGGGGGGTGTCCCCGCCGAAGCCCGCTGAACCCATCATGATGAACCCAACCACCATCCCTAGCCCCCAGCCGCTGATTCCTCGTCCCTGATTCGCCACATCGGCCTCCCACCCCGCCATGCGGGACGCGAGGCCGACTTTTCGTCAGGGGAGCAGATACCTCAATGAACTGGGGGTCGAATGGGGCTCGATTGTTTGAGGATTCATCCTCGCGAGCTAATCTCCACAAAAGGAAAGCGTTATGCTGATGGCTCTACTCGGCCCGCGGCGTTTGATTCCACTTCCCTACAATGCTAGACTCGCCACCAACGGTGTCCTCTCATGGAAAGCAGTGCCCGTCCACCTCGGCTGATTCGCTTTGGGGTCTTTGAGGTGGACCCTGAGGCTGGGGAACTGCGCAAGCAGGGGCTGAAGATCAAGCTGCAGGAACAACCCTTTCAAGTCCTCGCCCTGCTGCTCGAGCAGCCGGGCCGCGTGGTCACACGCGAGGAATTGCAAAAGAAGCTCTGGTCCACCGAGACCTTTGTGGACTTCGAACATGGGGTGAACACCGCCATCAGCAAGATTCGCGAGGCGCTGGGGGATTCGGCAGAGAACCCGCGCTTTGTCGAGACGCTGCCCCGGCGGGGGTATCGGTTCATTTATCCGGTGGACGTAGGGGCGCACGGCGGTGCGCCCGCTGTCGCGCTGGTGTCGCCACCGGCGGT